>CAZXVN010000473.1:0-6566 GCA_964643945.1 uncultured Lentisphaeraceae bacterium
CCACGGTGGGCGAGATCATGGAGAAACTTGCGCGGGCACGTGCGAAACTGGAGGCGATCGAGCCGGGCTGCACGCAGCCGAGGCAACGCAAAACAAGGAAGCCCTCAAATGTATAGTTATTTAAGGGACACTACACTAGATTGTGGAGAGTTACCGGGATGGGAAGGCTGTCCGGCAACGCATCTTGGCCACGTTCGGCCGCGCCGACATCCTGCAATCGACGGGCACGACGGATCAGTTGCTGCGCTGTGGAATGCAATTTGCGCAGCGGCTGCGGTCATTGATACCCATGCGCAGAATTTTTCGACAAACCGTGAAGAGCCACAAATTGTGCAGACAAGGACACCGTATAATGCCACCGAGCTTCTCTATACTCATTGCAACTAAGAATAGAATACCCTATTGCAAAAATGTAATTGAGACTATTCTAAAGTTTAAAGCGTCAGATTTTGAATTAGTTATTCAAGATAATTCCGACACCTTAGAACTTCAAGACTATATAATTAATAATATATCAGATAAGCGGCTAAAATATAATTATACGTCCCCTCCATTTTCATCGATAGACAATTTCAATGCCGTTATTGGTATGGCTACAGGTGAATATTTATGCCTGATTGGAGATGATGATGGCATTAATCCTGAGATATTCAAAGTAGTTCAATGGGCTAGCAAAAACAATATAGATGCAATCACCCCTGAGTTTAACGCGACATATTGGTGGCCTGATGCATGTAGCGTGGTGGAACACTTGAAACGAGATAATGGTATTTTATACATTTCACGTATTACCGGAACTGTAAAGTGTTGCAACACTTCAAGGGCTATTAAACAATTAATGAAAAACGGAGGGCAGAACTATTTATATCTAAACTTCCCTAAACTGTATCATGGCATCGTAAAACGTGAGTTATTGGAAAGGGTTAAGACCGCTACAGGTAATTATGTTGGTGGGCTATCGCCTGATATATACATCGCAGTTGCACTAACAGCATTTGTAAAAAGAATAATTAAAATAGACTACCCGTTAACTATTCCAGGTATTTGCGTTGCCAGTACATCGGCTGATGCTGCCGCCAAAAAAGATGTAGGTGCGCTGGAGGATGCCCCTCACTTCAGAGACCGTGGCACCTATTCCTGGGCATTTCAGGTGCCTAGATTTTACTGCAGTGCAAATATTTGGGCTGATTCGGCAGTTGCCTCACTTAATGATATGAAGCGGTTTAACATATTAAAGAAATTGGATGTCATGGCTTTAACTGTTTGGTTGTTGAAACGACATAATGAATATTCTGAAATTATATTAAACAGCTATTTTGAAAATGTAAACGCCTCAACCCCGGTCAAAAAAAGGTATCATTTATTGAAATTATTATTTACACATATCAAATTGGGTTCTTTCAACCTTCTTGCCAGAATAGCCCATAAGATTACAACAATAGTAAATAGGCTTATTCATTTACAGACTATAAATAATAGTAATCAAGTCAAATATAGAAATGTTAAGAACATAGGTCAAGCTACTGAGGAATTGACTAAATATTTATCGGCACAGTCCATATCAATTGACTTAGTAATTAAAGGGCTTAACGATAGATATGGTGAATGAAAACAAGATTCAAGGGCAAGAATTTGGCTGTTTTGTGAGCGTGTAGGAAGGGGAGATGCATGATGACACCGGTCAGAATTACCAGGCAAGTTGTGTGTGCAAATAATTTTTACCCTTCAGGACATTCTGAGGTATTGAAGGGGCGCAAACTCAAAGCATTATGGATGTGTAACTGTCCGTTGAGTGATTCCGATGCCGGCACGAGCGGGACATGGTTAGCTGCCATGGCTAGTGGCTTTCTGGAATCCGGTTCAGCAGTACTGGGAATTATTGCCTATGGTCCGGGAACTCAGTTCACTCGCAGTGATTATGGTCAAGTAAAGCAGTGGCTGGTTCCGAGCCGAGTATCATTAGGTAACCACGGCCTTCCACCGGCGACGCTGGTTGATTCCATAGTAGCCGCTGTCAAGGAGTTTGATCCAGATGTAATTCATAGTTGGGGAACTGAATGTTGGTGGGGTTTGCTGACGGCGCGTAAACTGCTTGCATATCCTGCATTATTGGAAATACAGGGGCTGAAGGGTCAGATCGCAAAAGTGTTCTATGGTGGGCTAACGCTATCTGAGCAACTCGGTTGCATCGGTATCAAGGAGGTACTGACGCGCAGGACAATGCATACCGCTCGGAGGGCCTTTGCTCGCTGGGGTGCATACGAAGAAGAAATCATCCGTGGCCACCGTTTTGTGGATATCCAAAGTTCGTGGGTTGAAGCGCATGTAAAGGCAATAAACCCGGGGGCCAAAATATTTTATGTGGAGTTGGCTCTGCGTCAGTCATTTTACGACACCGATAGCTGGGCACCTACTAACCACCCTACAATATTCTGCACGTCGGCTTACACCTCGCCATTTAAGGGGTTACATGTGGCGATTCGGGCGTTGGCGTTGCTTCACAAACGGATTCCAGATGCGCGTTTACGCATCGCAGGTGCCCACCAGCGTCAGGGAGTTCGTCAAGAGGGTTACATGCGGTGGCTTAACCGAATGATTCACCATCTAAATCTTGACAGGGCAGTGGATTGGCTTGGACCGCTTAAGGCTACGCAGATTATCATGGAATTAAAATCTGCTGGTGCTGTCGTTATCCCTACCTTCACTGAAACTTATTGCTTGGCACTCGCGGAGTCAATGATGGTTGGAACGCCGACAGTTGTTGCCTATACCGGCGGCACCGGGTATCTTGGTCAGGACGAAGAATCCTGTCTGTTTTTTTCTCCTGGGGACGAGGTGATGTGTGCCTACCAACTGGAGCGCGTGCTGACCGATCAACCACTGGCGCTCAGGCTCTCACAAGAATCGCGGAAGATTGCTGTTGCCCGCAATGATCGTGATCGGATTGTCCAGCGGCAAACAGAAATCTACCGGCAGGTTGTGGAAGAAGGGGAGAAGGTTCCTCTGGTTTTTCAACGCGTCTGACGGCACTCGTTACAAAGCTCTTGAAACCAGTGACGCAGTCAAGTTGGAACCTTGAAACCGGCGGCACTGCCGCAATGCCACCCAGATACCTTGACCCCAGCGGCTCCGCCTCGCTGAAACCTTGAAACCCTGAAACCTTTTATTTGGATTCCCTATGCGTTCTAACAAAAGATTTGACTTGAGTTATTTGCTGCTCTTCCCGTATCTGGCGGTGGCTTTCATACCGTGGTTGAAATATCGTGTTCAGTTCCGTTTTGTTCTACCCGTGATACTCCTATGGGCAATCGTTGCACTCTTAACACGGCGACAAATACAGCTTCCGCGGAAGGGGTTAATTAATGTGGTAGGAGTCGGATTGTTTCTTGCAATGTACCAAGGAATGGCTCTGCTATTTCTGCCTTTTGGGCATAGCGACGGGATGTCCTATATTGATACCGTCGACTTGGTTTTGTCTCTTTTTTCGCTTGTGGTGTTTCATTTGTCCGTATGCAATGGGCGGTTGCGTGAGTTGCGTGTGCTGATAGTTTTTTGTTTTTTATGTATTTCAATTGCTGGAGGAATGACAATAACGGGGCAATCTTACGTCGAAGGTGGCTCTAGGACGTTGACAGCGGCTGCCAGTGTAACAGCCAATATGTTTGACATTGCGGACGCAAGAGAAGCAGGGATTGGTGGATATGGATATGTCTATGGGATGGGATTGCTTATTTTTCCCATACTGTTTTGCTCCAAATTTGTGTCAGCACCGATGAAAGTATGCTTTACTTGTTTCGCGGCAGTGTTTTTGGTGACAGTTTATCATGCTGGTTATACGATATTGGTTGTTGGAGTGTTGTTTGCAGGGGTGATGTTTCTGAGCACGAAATTCGGCGAAAAGTTAAGGACGTTAAAAATCTTTGGCATTGTGGCGATATTGGTTTTCACAATAATTTTGGCAAACCCGCCGATAATCAATTTCTTGGTAACTGGATTTCAAAGCGTTAGCAATAGGCTTTCTAAAGAGGAGTACTCTCAAAGAGCAGAGTCTGTCGCTGATGCGATTTCAGGGGATGAGGAAACGTACGCTATACAACGGAGTAAGTTATATTGGATGTCGTGGGATGTTTTTTTGAAGCATCCATTCTTTGGAGTTGGGAAATGGGATTATCAAATAATGAGCAGCAGGAGGGGTGACGATAATATTGGCGGGCATTCATTTATTTTTGATTTGTTGGGGAGTAGCGGTCTGGCAGGGGGAATTATATTTATCCTTTTCTTTATTTGTTATGTTCGCTATTTGCGGGTAATGAGTTCCCTAGTACTCGGTTTTAAATGGTGGCCAGCGTATTACATTTTTATTTTTTCTGCCGGTTTTGTTGCTTATATTAATACGCTAGGTGGATATTTAATATTTGGTGACCTACTGTTGATAATCCCTGCGTTGCCGCTTTTCTTCAAAGAATCGGTGATGGTACCTCAGAAAAATGCGCTGCGCTTTGGGAGCACTTTTGGATGATGTGTGACGTCCTGACGGCCAGCATGCTGGATTTTCAGTGGGTAAACATGAGATGAGCCGCGACACCATTTTTTCACCGGCAGGTTCGTGTATCCAGACAAGGAAGCGGGCGCGTGCCGTGTGCTGGGCATCGGCCAGGCGCTGCGGGCGGGCGGATTCAATGTGTTTTTTGCGTGGACGGAGGAAGCGGGCCGTCTGGAAGATCGGCAGCATGACGGCACGTTCGGCTATCAAGGGTTCCGCCATGTGCTGGAGGCGACCGGGACAGTTCTGCAAAAAAAAGCCGTCTTCGGCAATGGGTTGATTTCCATCTCACGCTGACGGCGCTCTACTCGCTGCGCATGCGGAGCGGGTCGCGTGCTGCGGACGCAGGACGCATGGCGTAGCTCCATTCTCCGTGAAATGACGAGGACGAGATTCACATGCGTCATTTCTTCATTGGGCATTCTTCGGCTGATCACGTATTTGCGTTGATCCAAACGACAGGTGACTTTCAGGTCAGTGGCGGTGGTGGTCCGCACGATGAAGCAACAGGGAACGCTTCAAACGCGACATTTTCTTCCATTTCGGAGGGGTTGAACCTCTATCCGCCTCAATGAAAAATCCAACACTAAACCGGAAGCGACCATTAGTATGACATCGATATGGAAAAGTAACGACAACTTGCTCATATATAGTGCATCCTCTTTACTAGTGATGGTCTTTAGCATTATTATTAATCATCATTTTTACGATGACGAAAGCACAAATAATATTGTTTGTAGGAAATACGACTACAGTAACGGTAAGACGGGTGGTGCATGCGCTCGGAAAGGAGTTCACCTACTGCGGTGTCCGCGTGATAGAGCACAGTTATGCCCTAAATGACAGGGTGGTCGAGTCGCGGTGCTTGGGCAAGAAGGCCTTCTTCTTCTGGCGCGTCTTGGAGATGTGTGCGAAGAGGCTGCGGAGTGGCGTCGAAACCCACTCATGGGACACGTCGGAGGCGCTCGCCGCGTTGGAGCAGATTTATCGAGAAGACCCGTTTTCGGCGCTCGCGGCTGTCGCGTTTCCGGCGGAGGCGTTGCAGACAGGGGCGCTGTTCAAATGCGCACATCCGGGCGTCAGGTTCGTGACGTACTCGACGGACACATGGTATCGGCACCCCGTTCTGGCCGCCACTCCCAATAAGATCTTCTTCAGCGGTCGTATGGTTCGCAAAGAACGCGATGCCTATCGCAACGCTGATCACTGCTTCTTCTCGCAGGAAATATGCAGGGACGCGAGAGAGTTCCTCCTGCCGTTCGGGGATAAAGTATCCCCCCTCAACTACATCGTCGCCCGCCAGCCGGAGCAGGCTCCAGTTGTTGCGACGGGCGGACAGGTGCGCGTCGTGTATGCCGGCTCTTTTTACAGGACATTTCGGAACCCTCAGTACTTCCTAGATGTGGTCGATCATCTGCTCAATAGAGGTGGATGTGGCCCGCGCTTCGATTTCTACCTAACCACTCAAGAGTGTATGGAAGCCATCCGTGCACTGGAAAAAAGGTATCCGGAGAGCATAGCAATTCTACCCCCTATTTCCGGAGAGGAGGTTAAGGCCGTGATCCGGAGCGCGGGTGTCCTGTTGAACTTCTCCAACGACCTCGACAGTTTCTCGCCGAGTAAGGGGTTCGACTACATTGCGACTGGTCGCCCAATCATCGATGTGGTTTACAAGGGCCGGCAGCAAAGTGACGTTTTCAAGAGATACCCGGTCATGCTTGAGATCGTGACCGGAGGCGACGTTGCGGCTGATGCCGCCAGGCTTGCCGAGTTCATAAAAGCCGCGCCTGGCCAACAGGTCGGGGGAGACGTGCTTGCGGCGGCTTATTCGGAGTACATGCTACCGGCGGTATTAGCGGAGCCGATCAGCCGATTAAACGCAAGCCCGTCGGCTCGGGCTAGCTGTTTGTCGTGAGCAATCGGGAACATGACATAAAAGGAGGGTGACTTATGCGGATGTTGTTTATAGAAATAGTGTCGATCATTCGAGCTTTCTTTCTGTGTAAGTCATTTGTGCAGGTTC
>CAZXVN010000474.1:0-15963 GCA_964643945.1 uncultured Lentisphaeraceae bacterium
CTGAACACTCTTTCCCTACACGACGCTCTTCCGATCTCACCATCACCGACTTTTGTCCGATCACCGGCCCGTCTCCCGGCAGGCGCAATTCAAAATCGTACGTGCCCGAGGGCAAGTAGGCTGGCAGCGTCACCTGTGTCACCACCGCGCCCAACGCATCGGGCATCAGCGGAAAGGTTTTGAAAGTCCGCCCGTCCGGCTTGACCACATGCAACACCACAGGAAAGGGAACAGGCGGACGGCCGTCGCGCTTGCGCAGAAGCGCCTGCACGAAGACATTCTCGCCGTGCCGGTATATATCACGGTCACTCATCAGGAACGCTTCGCAGGCCTCAGGTGCGAGATAGCCGCGCGAAGCCTCGCCGCGCTGTTCCACCGCATTGTTGTCGGTGAGCGCCAGTGCCGACATGTCGCTTCCATCACGTGTTTGAGCCACGATCAGAAAAGGCTCGCTGTGCTCTGCCGGATGGCTCAGCCGGACCAACCCCTTGGCGTCGCTCGCACCTTTAACCAGAAGCTCATTGTTGCGGCCGTATAATTCAACGCGAAGGTCACTCAACGGAAGTCCTGTACGCAGAGCAGTCGTCCAAACCGTCACCGCCTCCTCATCGCAACGGGCGCTGAGGCCAATATCGGTCACACACACCAGCCGGCTACGCTCGCGCACGTCAGGGGCACTTACCGTCAAGACGTAGACACCGCGAAGAGGCTCGGGGCCGTACTCGCCGAGCTTGAGCATCAGCCGCTGCTCCTGATCGCGTGCCGCCGTCAACAGGTTTGTGCGCACCACCGCACGCACAGTCAGCTCCTTCGATAACACGGACGCCTCGTCGCGCCACCAGCCGCTGTAAAGCCCGGCCTCGCGCATCGCGTACTGAACCAGGTTCTGCGGCAAAACACGGGCGAGCGAACTCACCACGTTCGTCGTATTGACCGCCAGAACCGGCACCGTGAGGTTCCCTTTCGGCGCAAGATAGCGGCCCTCGACCGGAATTGACAGGCTCGGGACGCGATGCTGGATGAGCACCGTCCGCCGAACCTCTTTCTCCAAGCGGTGTCCGGAGCGAGATCGTAACCCGGCTTTGAATGTAAAGGTGTACGACGTGCCGATCACAAACGGTCCAGTCATACGCACCCCGTTGCCCCACGGCTCCGGCACCGTGACGAGCGGCACCGGCGGCGAACAGGTGATCAAGGCGGCTGTGTCACGCGGATCCGCCATCTGCGTGAAGCGGGCGATGACCGCCGGCTGTCCGAACGAGGGCGTCTCGGTATCCAGCTTCGAGAACAGGAACTCGGGTACGACAGGCACCGGTTGCGACACGGCAACGTCGAGCGCCGCGTAATCGCGCGAGGCAGGCTTAACCCCCGCTTCGATCCTCACATTGATACGGTCTCCCTTAATCGGCGTCTGCGTCTGAATCTGACAGGCGCTCACCCGGTTCTTTTCGAAGAAGCGCCAGGCGACCGGCTGTCCGTCAGCCGTCAGCTTCAGACGCTCGCCGAAAGACGGCCAATCGACAGGGCCGGAGAAGGTGAACGCAAGGGTCTGAAGCCGCTCTGGGCTCAGCGCGACCTGTTCCAGGCGCACCACCGCCAGCGGCTTTAAGACCGACACAGCCCCTCCCGCTTCCGAACGCTCGCCCTTTAGAACTTTAGAACTTCCAGTTCCTCCGCCCCCCGATTTGACCCACCACCAGCCGCCCACATTGATCACAAGAAAGGCAAGCCCGAAACAGAGACACCGATCGATCCGAAGAGACTTCATGAGACAATCCCCCTGTAAAAATAGGATGGAAAGAAAAAGACAGAAAAAACGATAAGACGACAGATAAAATTTACCCAAGACTGATGAACCAGGTACACGCCATAGAGCCTACCTGCTCACGTGGCACAGAACGTAGCACGCCGGTAAAATGGAGACAAGCAAAAACAATATACAGGCAATATAATGAATGTTTATATTTATACTTTGCCTGGATTATAGTGACGCCGCGAGGCGTTGCTTGCACCGATGCGCCCGGCGGCGGCCATTCAGGAAAACGGGGGTTGACTGTTTTCGCCCCCCCATACATAATAAGAAGTCATCATGAGTTCTGGAACGGTTTATGGGCACACTGGGCTAGCGTGCGGTTTGTTCCGGCTCATGCTCTGGAATGGCTAGTGGTTGCGCATCATGGAAAAAAAGACAGCTCAATGCATTGGGGTGATTGATACCCATACCGCTGGCGAACCCACGCGCGTTGTGATTGCTGGCGGTCCCGATCTGGGCAACGGGTCCATGCTGGAGCGGCGCGAACGCTTCCAGCGCGAGTTCGACCCCTTCCGCTCCGCAGTGGTTAACGAGCCACGCGGGTCGGATGTGATGGTCGGCGCGCTCGTATGCGAGCCGGCGGATCCTTCCTGTGAAACCGGCGTTATCTTTTTCAACAACGTGGGGTATCTGGGCATGTGCGGCCACGGGACCATGGGCCTTGTGGTGGCGCTGGCGCATCAGGGGCGCCTCCATCCGGGTGAGCATCGCATCGACACACCGGTGGGTGTTGTGACCGCTCAGTTACGTTCGAACAGCGAGGTGTCCGTAACGAACATTATGAGCTATCGCGCGAAAAAGGGCGTCGCCATCGAAGTGCCCGGCATCGGCGCGGTGTCAGGCGACATTGCCTGGAGTGGAAACTGGTTTTATCTTGTGCAGAACAGCAACTGTGACCTCAGTCTCAAAAACGTGCCCCAGCTGACTGATTTTTGCTGTCGGGTGCGGCAAGCCGTCAATGCCGGCGGTTTTCCTGAGGTGGACCATGTGGAGCTGTTCGGACCCGCGACGGTCCCCGGTGCGCAATCGCGCAATTTTGTGCTCTGTCCAGGCAAAGCCTACGACCGTTCACCCTGCGGCACCGGAACCAGCGCCAAGCTCGCCTGTCTCGCGGATGACGGCACGTTGCGTGAAGGCGAGACGTGGGTTCAGGAAAGCATCATTGGCAGCACGTTCACGGGAAGTTTCCAGCGTGGCCCGCAGGCGGGATGTGTTTTGCCAACCATTACCGGTGCGGCCTATGTCAATGCCGAAGCCACATTGCTGCTCGATAGCCACGACCCTTTTTGCTGGGGTATCCGACAGTGAGCCGCACGCCTGACATCCTGATTGTGGGTGCAGGCATCGTGGGTGCGGCGTGCGCGGCTGAATGCGCGCGGGCCGGCTTGCGTGTGCTCGTGCTTGAGCGCGGTCCTGTCGGCGGCGGCACCACAGGGACGGCGATGGGCCACGTGGTGGTGATGGATGACTCGCCCGCGCAATTTGCATTGACTTCCTATTCCCGCAGGCTCTGGCATGAGCTTGCCCCGCAGTTCTCGGAAGAGGTGGAATACGACCCGTGCGGCACGATGTGGGTGGCAGCCGACGAGCAGGAAATGGCCGAGGTGCGGCGCAAGGCAGCGTTTTACCGCGAGCACGGCGTGCATGTGGAGGTGCTCGATGATGTCGCGCTGGCGCAAGCGGAGCCGAATCTTCGGCGGGGCCTGACAGGCGGGTTGCGCGTGATCGACGACTCCGTGCTTTATCCGCCCACCGCCGCTGATTTTTTCATCAAGCAGGCCCAAGGTGCCGGCGCAGAGATTCGGACGGGTGTTGCCGTCCGGTCGTTGTTGCCCGAGGGGGGTGTGGTGCTGGCCAACGGCACGCGGCTTTCCGCAGGCATCGCGGTGAATGCAGCCGGACCGTGGGCATCGGCGCTCACGCCGGGACTGCCTGTACGCAAACGAAAAGGCCATCTCGTCATTACGGATCGCTACCCCGGCTTCGTTCATCATCAGCTCATTGAACTGGGCTATCTCAAAAGCGCCCATGCGGGGGCTCAGGCTTCCGTGGCCTTCAATATCCAGCCGCGAAAGACCGGGCAGATGCTGATCGGGTCCTCGCGCCAATTTGATGAAGAGGATGCCGAGGTCAATCCGCTGATCCTCACGCGCATGCTGCAGAAAGCCTGCGAGTATCTGCCGACGCTGAACCGGCTCCGCGCCATTCGTTGCTGGACCGGACACCGCCCGGCAACGCCGGACAAGCTGCCTCTCATCGGACGAAGCTTGGAAAGCGACAAAATCTGGCTGGCGACAGGGCACGAAGGGCTGGGCATTACCACGTCGGCAGGCACAGGCCGGTTACTGGCAGACTTGATTATGCGTCGGCCCACCGCCATTCCCGCCGAGCCCTATGCGCCTGAGCGTTTGGCCAAAGAAAGCATTTCGCATGACTGACTGTGTGACTATTTTGGTGAATGGCAAACCGCTCAGCGTGCGGTCTGGCACGGTTGTGGCTGCCGCCTTGGCCCAGGCTGGCATTACGCGTTTCCGGCGTTCCGTGCAGGGCGAAGCGCGTGGCCCACTCTGCGGCATGGGCGTGTGTTTCGAGTGCCGCGTAACCATCAATGGCGAGCCGCACTGCCGCAGTTGTCTGACGCTCTGTGAAGCGGGGATGGATGTGAGGACGGATGAGTAGGAAACGCCACGAATGTGAGATTGTCGTCGTTGGCGCCGGACCTGCGGGAATGGCTGCCGCATGTACGGCCGCTGAAGCTGGAAAACAGGTGGCTCTGCTGGATCACTCGCCAGAGTTGGGCGGGCAAGTTTGGCGGGGTGAGCAGGCGCATCCAACCCGCGTCGCCGCGAAGCGCTGGCTGGCAAGGCTCGAACAGTCCGGCGCGCGGGTCTTCTCCAACACCGCCGTGTTCGATGTTCCTTCGCCGCACAGCTTGCTGGCGGAAACGCCGCAAGGCGCGTGTGAGATCTCGTGGCAGAAACTCATCCTCGCCACAGGCGCACGAGAGCGGCTCATCCCGTTCCCTGGCTGGACATTGCCGGGCGTTCTAGGTCCAGGCGGCCTGCATGCGCTCGCCAAGGCGGGCTGGCCGGTCAAAGGCAAGCGCGTGATTGTCGCCGGCAGCGGGCCGCTCTTACTGGCCGTGGCGGACGGTTTGAAGCAACACGGGGCCCAGGTACTCCTGATTGCGGAACAGACGCCTTGGTCCAGATTCCTGCGCTTTGGGCTGGGCCTGTGGCGGCACCCCGGCAAGCTTGTTCAGGGCGCGTTCGTAAAGAGCCGGATACTGACCGTGCCGCACCGTTGTGGCTGTTGGCTGCTCCGGGCCGAAGGTGCGGACAGCGTTCAGCGTGTGACCATCACCGACGGCTCCCGCACCTGGAACGAAGCGTGCGACCTGCTGGCCTGTGGTTTTGGTTTTGTGCCGAATGTCGAGCTGGCCATGCTGTTGGGTTGCGAGCTCAGCGGCGGTTTTGTACAGGTAAACGACTTTCAAGAAACGACGGTTGCCGACGTCCTGTGCGCGGGCGAACCGACCGGCATTGGCGGTGAGAACTGCGCCTTGACAGAAGGTCAGATTGCGGGCTGCGCCGCCGCCGGAAGAACCGAGCAGGCACGCGTCTGGTTTGGCCGACGCGCCTCATGGCACCGCTTCCGCACGGAGTTGTGCACGGCCTTCGCGCCTCGTCCCGAATTGCGCCGCCTGGCCCTGCCTGACACGGTGATCTGTCGCTGTGAAGATGTGCGACGCGGACAAGTGGATCCTTTCACCAGTTGGCGCGAAGCCAAGTTACATACGCGTTGCGGCATGGGCACCTG
Organism: uncultured Lentisphaeraceae bacterium; assembly: GCA_964643945.1. Taxonomy (GTDB): domain Bacteria; phylum Verrucomicrobiota; class Kiritimatiellia; order RFP12; family UBA1067; genus JAHFSX01. The sequence goes on from CAZXVN010000474.1 coordinate 5,633, forward strand.
TCAAGGGCGCACCTGCGGTGCCGCCACAGAGTTTCTGTTTGACTGGCGCAAAGAACGTGTGCGCTCGCCGATATTTCCTGTTTATCTAGAGTCCATCGTCCCTTCAGACGGCCGACACGCCTGCCGCGAATAACGTTGACATCGCCCAATCCGGCACGCCCACATCGCAGACTCGGGCTTTCTTGTTCAGGCGCGAGGTTGATTGACACGGTTTCTTATGAAGATGCTCTGCTTACGGCTTTCGGACATTCGCGATACGGCAACGTCGTCCACCCATCGGGTGTTGGCTGACCTGGCCCTGACCGCCATGCCCGCTGCCGAGATCGATTTCGCCTTCCTCCCGCCCAAGCGGGCGCCTCGCGTGTCGGGATATTTTTCAGGGCGGGACTGGGCTTCCTTTGACCTGATCCTCGTCACCAATTCTTTCATCCAAGAGGCGATCAACTTGCCGTGGCTCCTGCATGCGAACGGCATCTCGCCCTGGGCTGTCGACCGGCCTGAGACCTTCCCGCCGGTCATCCTGGGCGGCTCGAACGCCTTTGCCGCTCAATGCCTTGTCCGTCCGGACGGGCAGGCCGTGCCGGATCTCTTTTTCTTCGGCGAGGCGGAAGAGGCTCTTCCTCTTTTCATTCGCCGCTGGCACACCGCCACAGGCAACAAGCGCGAGCGTCTTCTTCAAGCGGTGGCCCAGCTTGAAGGATTCTGGGTCACGGGTGCGGTTCCCGCTGTGCCGATCCGGCAGGCGGTCGCCCACATCCCGCCGCCCCCCCACACCCTTGCGCGACCGCTCGTGGATGTCGCAACCGCCGGCACCGTGCGCGTACAGGTCGGCGCGGGATGCGCCGCGTTCTGCTCTTTCTGTTTTGAAGGATACGAGCGCAAGCCTTACCGTGAACACGCGGCGGCGGAGGTTCTCTCACAGGCGCGAAGCCTGAAGATCCGCTATGGAGCACGCGTGGCCGAGCTGGACGGCTTCAACCTGAACGCCTACGCCGGACTGGGCGAACTGGTCGAGAAGAGCGTCCGTCTCTTTGACCAAGTCGCGTTCAAAAGCCAGCGTGCCGACGGGATCGCCGCCTGCCCGGGAATCATCGATCTCGAACGCGCCGCAGGCAAGCACTCCTTCACGCTCGGCATCGAAGGCATCAGCGCCCGGATGCGGGCGTTCCTGTCAAAGTCCCTGTCGGATGAAGACCTCGCCGCCGCGCTCAAAGCCCTGCTGGACCGGCGCGTGCGCGAACTCAAACTTTTCTTCATCCTCACGGCCTACGAAACGGCAGAAGACCTGGCCGCCTTCGGCGATTTCTGCATGCGCCTGAAAGGCTGGACCGGACTGCCGAACGCGGGTACGCGCGTGGTGTTGAGTTTCGGACGCCTCGTGCGTATGCCCAACACGCCGCTGGCGTACGACCGTCTGTTTCTAGACGAGGACGACTGGCGCTTCGCGGTGGACGGTGTGGCAGCCGCCTGCCGCCGTGCTCAGCTGGAGTGTCGCTTTGCCACCCACTGGCCCGACTATCTGGGAACACAGCTCCTCGCGGCCTGCGGCCACGACGCCGCCGAAGCGGTCGTTGCCCTCGCATGCGAAGGCCTCAGTTATCACAGCCCTTGGCGCGTGCAAGAGGCCACGCGGCTGCACGCCGCCGTGCCGCTCAGAGACACCGCTCACTCCTCGACTCCCTCCTTCCCGTTTGTGGCGCGTGCCGTGTCCGAAGTCTTTCTGAGGAAGCGATGGGAGCTGGCGCAGCGCTTTTTGGACGGCGGTTATTGCCTCGCTGCGGACTGCCTCGGCTGCGGCGCCTGTGCCGATGCGGTGGCGCGCGAAAGCGTCACCGCACGTGACCGCACAGCGCGCGTGACTCAGGAGACGGTTGAGGCGGTCGCCCGCATCGAAGCGGATAAGCGGCGGCTGATGCCGGTCTGTGTGCGTGTCACCCTGCCCGACGGTTTTTGCGGCCACTCGCCGGAATGGGTCTCCGCCCGGCTTTTGCAGGACATTCTGGCACGCCATCCCCAACTCGCCGACACGCTCCTGGCCGTGGAAGAGGCCCTGTTTTCCGTTGGCGCGAACGAAGAGCGTCAGATGATCCCGTCCGGCGAGACCGTGCTGACGCTGAAAGCCTGGGATGCGAAGGTGCTGGCGGAAACCGTGGTCTCGGATATCGGCGACGGGCTCCGGCTCGACGCCTCACTTCTCAACGTTGAACCCCGAGCGCAGCCTGTCCCGCTGCCACGCACTTTCGCGCCCGGCGTGTTTGTCCGTGCCACTTGGCAGCTCTCCACTGCGGCCACACCGCGTGAAGCCGCGAATCAGGCGAGCGCTTGGCTGAAAGACCTTCACCTGCCACACACGTTGCGCCGGAATCAGGAGGCGTGGCACGCCGAGCTGGCACCCGCCGCCGCGAAAAAGAACTGCGTGTTTGAGCTGTGCGTCAACCCCGAAGCCGAGGGCGCGTGTGTGACCGTGACCTTTGCGCCCAAGGCACCTGTTCACGATCTGCTGGCACGGCTGACCCCGCTGAAAAACCAGCCGCGCGCCCGGTGTGCGGAGATCCGCTTTTCTTAATGATGGTGATGATGATGTTCGGCGCAATGCATGCGGTCTGCTGCCAGGTGGAAATGATGCACGATGTGCGGCGTTTCCAGCCCGTGTTCAAGCATCAGCGCTTCGTCGGCAAGAATCGTCTTCGCCTCCCCTTCGGCCACGAGCCGGCCCTTGTCCAGCACCAGCACGCGGGTACATAATTTGAAGATGAACTCGAGGTCGTGACTCGCCAGAACCTGAGTCATCGGCAAAGCCTGCAACAAAGCCAGCAGCTCACGCCGGCCGCGCGGGTCGAGGTCGCCTGTCGGCTCATCCAGCACCAGCACCTCCGGCTCGCACGCCAGTACGCCCGCCAGCGCCACGCGCCGCTTCTCACCCCCGCTGAGCTTATGCGGCGCGTGGGCGGACTCGCCCACATACCCCGCACGCGCCAACGCCCGCCGCACGCATTCCTGCAGCGGATCCCCTTCCAATCCCAACTGGCGCGGCCCGAACGCCACGTCCTCAAAAACCGTTGGACAAAACAGCTGGTTGTCGGTGTCCTGAAACAGAAAACCCACCCGCTTGCGGATCGCGGCCATCTGCTCAGCCGTCACCGGCACCCCAAAAATCTCCACTGACACAGGCTTCGCCGGAACATCCGGCAGAAGGCCGTTCAGATGCATCAGCAAGGTGGACTTGCCCGCGCCATTCGGCCCGACGATCCCCACGCGCTCGCCCGCCATGACCTCGAAACTCACGTCGTCCAACACCCGGCCGCCGCCGGGGAATGCGTATGAAAGCCGGCTAATCCGAACCGCTGCTGTCATGACCGCCACCCCCTCGCTTCCATGGCCCGGTAAATGCGCTCCGCACGGTCGGAACTCCGTGTAAACAGCCGCCCCAACACCGCCGCGCGCACCGACCAGCCCGGCGGCTCGGCCGTCAACAGGCGGCAACGCCGCGCCAACAGCAACCTGTGCGACTCGTCCTGCAACACAAACCGATAGCGTTCCAACAGCGCCAACGTGGTCAACAGCGGCCCCGGCAGCCGCGCCCGCGCCAGCAACGCCAGCAGCTCCGTGAACGACACCTTCTGCATCAGCCCGCAAACCAGCGCGAGGCAGATCACACCTTTGAGCAACAGCACGCCGAACAGCCTCCAGCCGTCTGCGCCGAACAGCGCGAAGACCGCCATGCCTGCCGACACGGGCAGCAACGCGGCGAGATTCCACATCAGCCGCCGCCACGACACCTGTTGCAGCGCCAGCCACACCGCCGCACCGCCGGCCGCCGCGCCCTGCCATTCCAACTCGCCACGTGGAAGCCACGCCGCCACACACACCAGCAGGACCGTCGCCACCACCCGCGCCGCCTGCGTATGCCCCTTGCTCAGGACGATTCTGTCTGACTCTTCTTTCATGCCTTTTGACGGATGATCGTACCCCTTATCCCGGCTTCTCATCCATCAAAATGACACTTTTTTCTGTTTTGTCAATCCCCTGCTTGACTCTCCCCCCCAATTTATAAACAATATTGACGACATATGTGATTCAATCAGTTGGCCAAAACGAGGTCTGAATGGGTATCGTCATCGATCACGCAGCGCGCCGCCGCGCCATCATCACCAAGTCGATCCAGCTCTTTGCCGAGCAGGGGTATGACGGTGTAACCTACCAGAAAATCGCCGACAGCTGCTCGATCGCCCGCACGACCCTCTACAAATATTTTCACAATAAGCGCGAGATTTTTAATTACGCCATCTGGGATGTCGCCAATATCCTGATCGAGTGTTACAAGGAGATCCTCGCGTCGAAGGACAACGTGATCGCCCGTCTGGAACGGTTGCTCGACGCCGTGCTCCGGCTTCTGTTCGAACAGCGCGTCATTCTCACCGTCATCCTCGATTACGTCCTCGCCGCGCAGCGCGCCGGACACAATCTGGAGCGCGCCATCACGCGCCATACCATCGGCTTGCGCCGCATCATCCATCGGCTTCTGGTCGAGGGTGTCCGAAAAGGCGAACTGCGTAAAGTCAACACGCAGCTCGCCACCGAACTGCTCTATGCGCAGATGGAGACCGCCATCCTGCGGCTGACCGTCAGTCAGAATGCCGACTACAACGAACTGTCGGCCATGCTCCACCAGACCATTGAGACGCTCAAAAACCCCGCGCCGCGCTCGAGCGCCCGCAAATAACCCGTTTGTTTTCTATGATCCGTCCGCTCATCGTCGCGTCCATCTGCGCTTATTCGCTCGCCTCGTGGGGGAGCGATGACGAGGTGCGCTTTAAACCCAAGACGTATGCGCCCCGCCAAACGCTGCGCGACAGCACCTATAACGAGTCCGCCTATGCGCCCGACGACACGCCCCGCTCCCTGGGCAGACGCGTCGACAGCCCGAGCACGCCTAGCCGCTGGCGCCTGTTCAACCGTGAAAAGAAACTGAGCGCCCCCGCGAAACTTGCGGACGCCCCTGTCGAACACGAAGCGCCCTACAAGCAGGAAAAACAGATCTCGGTGCCGACCCTCAAGGCGGACCCGCGCGACGTGCCGGACAAGAAACCGTTTCAAGAGTCCGACAGTAAACTCACTGACGCCGACTTCGAGGCCAAGAAAGCGTCTCGCGAAAAGAATCCTTTGTTGGCACCGCGCCAAGGCATCAAGGCCCCCGAATAAAACCTGCCACGATCCTGCCCGTCGCCGTTCCCGCCTTCTTCACCTGATGAAAATCCTATCATGAAACCCTCCGCCTGGAGTCTCCTTCCCGCCGAGTGGAAGCCCCTTTGCAAAGAACTCGGCCTGCCCGCCTTCCGCGCCGACCAGATCGTTACCGCGCTCTATCAGAATTTCGCTCAGTCGTGGCAGGAGATCACTCCCTTGCCGGCCGGACTACGCACCGCCTTGGCCGAGCGTTTTTCGCTCGCGCCGCTCGAAACCGTCCACATCCAAGACTCGCCCGACGGCGTGCGCAAACTGCTGCTCGCCTGCGAGGACGGCGCACGCATTGAAACGGTGCTCATCCCCTCCAAAGGCCGTGTCACGCAGTGCCTCTCGACGCAAGTGGGGTGTGCCTTCGGCTGCGCCTTCTGCGCCAGCGGCGCGAACGGCTGTGTCCGCGACCTGACCGCCGGCGAGATTGTCGCGCAGGTCATGGCCGCCTGCGACCTGCTGCGGCCCGCCCCGCCCGAAGCCTTTGTCCCGCCCGATACCCGTTCCGTCCTGCCGCGCCCGTGCAACCTGGTGGTCATGGGCATGGGCGAGCCCTTCGCGAATTACGACAATGTGCTTCGCGCCCTGCGCATCCTGAACAGTCAGAAAGGCCTGAGCATCGGCGCGCGCCACATCACCCTCAGCACCTGTGGCGTCGTGCCCGGCATCCAACGCGTCGCAGCGGGGGGCCTCATGTTTGAGCATTCAGTCGCGCTACACGCCCCCAACGACGCGCTGCGCGACCGCCTCGTGCCGGTCAACAAACGCTGGCCGATCGCGACGCTGCTGGAGACCTGCCGCGCCTACACCGAAAAGACCGGCCGCGTGGTGACCTTCGAGTACACGCTCGTCAAGGATCTCAACGACCAGCCGCGCCATGCCGAGGAGCTGGTCCGCCTGTTGCGCCACACGCCCTGCAAGGTCAACCTCATCCCGCTCAGTCCGGTCGAAGGGTTCGACGGCGAGTGTCCCGACCACCCCGGCTGCCTCGTTTTCCTCGATGCGCTCCTCAAGGCCAAGATCAACACCACGCTGCGCCAGTCGCGCGGCAAAGAGGTCGCCGCCGCCTGCGGCCAGTTGCGCCTGCGCTGTAAGGACAAGCCTCCGTTTCTGCCCATGCTGATGCCATGAAATCGGTGTCTCCTATCGGTTCAGGCATGACTCAGGCCTGTGTGGGCCGGTGCAGGTTGAAAAGCGATTTCTTTGTCCATAACTTCAAACGGATTACGATTAAGAACACGATTATGATTAGGAGGTAACGCTTCCATTCGTAATCGTAATCCTAATCCTGATCTTAATCATTCATGAAAGTCACCCCTCTCGTCTGCTCCCGCTCTGCGGGCGGCGGGCTTATCGACAGTCGGCAACAGGCAGTAAACAGGAGGCGGGAAATACTGAAAAGAGGAGACCACGATGAACAACTTTGGAGAAGCTGACCGGTAAGGCCGCGAAACCACCGGCAAGCGGTAGCGGCGGGGACAAGAAACTCACGGCCGACGAATGGCAAACTGAGGAACTGAAGAAACAGGGCAAGTAATCGCGCCCGCCCCGAACGTCAACCCCACAAAAAAAGGCGGCTGGAGGCCGCCTTTTAAAATATCATTTATACAAAGTACAACTACGACCCTCGTGCACCGCTGACGTGCGCGGAGTTCGTCGGCCGCTTCCTGCTGCACGTCCTGCCCAAGGGCTTCCAGAAGGTCCGCGCCTACGGCTGGCTCGCGCCGAGGGCCAAGGCCGCGGCGCTCGCGGCGATACGCGGCTCCCTCGGCGCGGAGCCGCCGAAGCCGCCGCCGGAAGGCGAGACCGCGCCCGAACGCGTGCTGAGGCTCACCGGCGTGGATGTGACGCTCTGCCCGGTCTGCAAGGCGGGCAGGCTGTCCTGCGTCGGGCAGCTCCCGCGCGCGAGGAACGGGCGGCCGTGAAAGCACGCCCCGCACACACTCCGGCGTTCCCTCTTCGCGCCCTCTCCCGGCGTGGCGGCGAAACCGTGCCCGGGAGAGGAAAAACCGCCCCCGAACCGGCCCCTCTGACCGCCGGAAAGATCAGGAAAGCGTCCCCGCAGACCGTCAGCGCCCTCCGAAAGCGCGGTTCATGCGCCTGCCGGCCGACCGGAAGCCCCGTTCAAACCCCATAGCGCCTGGGCGACCGACGCGGCTCCGTTCAACACCGTTTTATCCCCCGTGCGGTTGTCACAATTCCCAACTTTCCCGCTCACCCGCAGCGTGGTACACTGTTCGGCACGAGGGATAAAACGCAATTCGTTGGGCGAGAAACCGCACCTCACCGTGAAAGCCAAGCGCAAGTTTCTTATAATCTCGATTGCCTCCGTCATCGTCATCGGCGGCTGCGCCTTCTGGATATATCAAGGCTTCCGCGACACCTACAGCATTCGGACCGCCGTGAATGCTCGACCCGAAGAGGTTACTTTTCTGCGATTGCCGCCTGCGGCTTCTCACATTGGTTTCTGGCGTGACGGCCTGAATTACTGGGCAGAGTTTGACATCCCCGAACGAGACTTTCGAGGCATTTTCAGCAAGTTTCAGTTTTTGGAGATTTCAGAACCGATAGAGGTGAGGCCCAAGGCATTTGGCGACCCTAGCATTTTCCCGCCCCATGCCCCGGCGACGCCTGTCGCAGTGTCGAACGGCTTGCGCTATCGCGAGCGATGGAGCAACGGTGGCGGATACGACATCATTTACGACCGTGCCCGGTCTCGGGCATACTACGATTCAAGCAAGCGATGAGACATGAATCGCCCAACAAAATCACTGGAGCGAATGCGGGCGGGCCACCTCAGTTGCCGATTTGGACGCGTTGGGCCGCCCGCATCGCTCAGTTCTGACGTTCGCTGAAAGACAGATAATGAAGATTTGAAACGGACCCGGGGTCGTAGTTAAATATTCGATTCCGCTGAAAAAGTCGGCGGGCGCACGCTCTGAGCGCTGACGCGCCGCCCGCCGCTTTTGGCGTGCCGTCAGGCGTGCCTTTTCGTTTTCACCGGGGACGGTGAACTGCGGATCAGGTGCAGCTCGTTCCTGTCGAGCAGCTCCCACGACACTTCTTCGCCGCCGTGTATGCCGAGTGCCGCCGCAAGCGGCATCGGCAGGTACACGAAGAAGCGGACGTTCTGTCCCTTCGTGCGGATCGCCTGCACCTTTAACGGGTAGGACGCCGCGTCCTTTATCCTCACACTTTCTTTTTTTGGCATAACGCCTCCTTGCTTGACAATATAGCCTATAGGCTATATTATGTCAACCATGGATTTAAATCTTTCTTTCCCTGACGGATTTGAGGAGCGTCCGGATGTCAAGCCGTTCGCCCTGCTGCGTGACCGGATCCTTCCCGCGCTGGCAAGCCGTCGCGCGGCATTCGGGGCCATGTATGCGGAGGTGCAGGGGCGGCCCGAGATTGACCCCGTGCTTCTGGCGGGGCTGACCATCCTGCAGATGATGGAGCGGCGGCCCGACCGGGCCGCCGTGGAGGCGTGCCTGTACGACGCGTGCTGGCGGCTCGGGCTCGAACTCCCGTCCGACTGGAAATCCTTCCATCCCACCACGCTCGTGCATTTCCGTGCGCGGATGGCCAAACATGGTTGCGCCCGCATCGCGCTGGAGGCCGGTCTCGACGCCATGCGCGGGACAGGCTATCTGAAAGGGCACCGGGCGGTGCGCATCGACTCGACCCACGTGCTCGCGCTCGTCTCCGCCATGTCGCGCCTCGAATGCGTGCGCGAGACGCTCAGGCTGGCGCTGGCTTTCCTTTCCGAATTCGGCGGCCCTTCCGGCTGGGAACCGTGGCACACCCGATACGACGACCCAAACCCGGAGGATCTGCGCAGCGCGTCGGTGGCCAGACTGCGGACGACAATGGACCAAGCCGGCACCGACGCGCGGGACGTGTTGGCCAAGGCCGACGCGCTCGGCCCGGCTGTCGCCGGGGCTGCCCCTGTGGCGTTGCTTCGGAGAGTCTTCGGTGAACAGTTCGAGTCTGTGGAGGGCGGACCGGCCGCCCAGCGCAAGGGGACGACCGCCGGCGCCGTCAAGAACCCGCATGACCCAGATGCCGTGTGGAGCACAAAAAATCCCTCGGGAAGGAAGGCTGGGCCGGCTACAAGACGCAGCTATGCGAGACCGCCCCGGAGAAGCCGCGGCAGCGCGGCGAGCCGACCGGGGCCGTGATCACTGCGGCGGTGGTCCAGTCTGCCATCACCAGCGACCACGGCAGCATCGGGGCCGTTCTCGAAGCGCATGCGGCGAACGTCGGGTGTAACCCGGAAGAGGTTTTCGGCGACGCCGGTTACGTCAGCGCGCCAGCACTGCGGGAGGCGTCCGCGCAGGGATATGAGCTGACGGGCCCGGTCGCGGCGCCGCCGCACAGCGGCGCGCGGTTCGGCTCCGATTCATTCGCGGTGGATATCCCCGGGCGGCTGGCCGTCTGCCCGGCTGGGATCGCCAGTTCGGAGTGCTCCCGCATCGCCGAGAGCGGGCGGAACGCCGTCTACTATTACTTCGCCTGGCCGCGAGCCGCCTGCGCCTCCTGCCCGCTCAGGGAGAAATGCCTTTCCAAAAAGAAACGCACCCTGTTCCGGACGCTCCAAGTCGGGGACGGCCACATGTCCGTGCAGGAACGGCGGAACCTCTGCAAGACGCCGGAGTACCGGATACGGATGAAGCGGCGGAGCGGGATCGAAGGATCCCACAGCGAACTGAAACGGGGGTACGGGCTGCGGCGCTGCCGTTACAGGGGACTCCCAAAGACAGATGTCCAGAACCAGTTCACGTCCGCCGCGTGCAACCTGCGCCGCTGGTCTGCCCGCCTGTGCTGGCTCGCACGCAAAAATGGCTGAAGAAAGGAGGAATGCCCAATAACAACCCGGAAAAAGCCGGATATGCCGTAGAAAATAGTCCCGTGCGCGTGATCCCGCTCATAGAAGGGGTGACAGCCGCAGGAATTCCGGGAATGAAATAACGCGTTGCGACAGCCGCATGCCCTGCGGCAGCCGGAAGGGCCGACTTTTTCAGCGGAATCAATATTCTACATTTGAGATTGAGGCGGTCTCTCTGAGCTGCCACTCGATGCCCATCGAGAAGGGG
>CAZXVN010000475.1:0-3087 GCA_964643945.1 uncultured Lentisphaeraceae bacterium
CCAGCCAAGTACTCCGATTGAACACGGCCGGCAGACCCGCCGCAATTCCATCAAAAAATTTGTTCGGCGAATTCTCATAAAACAGCGGCGCATGCATGAACGTGATCACATTCACGTCCGCAGCCGCACACGCCTCCAGCAGCTGGTCATGCCCCATCTTGCCTAGAAACAGTCCGGACGTTTGCTCCAGCTGCTTTCGAATACGCCCCTCCTCCGTACCCGAGCCAGCGAACACCCATACCAATCTGGGGTCACCTGTCGTCATTCGCATCGCACCCAGCACATCGTCGATCGCGTTACTCAATCCCATTGCTCCCATATAGAGCACCATGCAGACGTCTCCCGGCCATCCCTGTTCCTGGCATAACCTTTGACGAAAGGCCCTGCCGTCCGGTCCCGCAAGATCTGCTCCATGCGCGACGGCCACAAGTTTTCCGGTGCGGGTGGCACCTGACGCGCAATACAACCTGTATTCGTCTGAATCGGAAAGTGGCTCACGCTTCACATCCGCCATCTTGGCATTCACACGGGCAGACATCCCGGTAGAACAGGTCACGATCCGCCTTGCATACCGATACCCCATAGCCTCCAATCTAAAACACAGCCACGTCAAGAGCCGGCTCCTCAGCACGCCCGCCTCAATCGCCGCGTCAGGCCAAACATCTAACACCTCAAAGACATACGGCACGCGATGAAGAAACCGAGTCCACAGCGCAGGTATCAAATTGGTCAGAGGGCCGCTCGATGTGATGATGACGTCGTACTCACCGCCATGTCTCGTCACAAACCACACGGCGTACGCCATGAAACGCAGAAACGATAAAACGCGGCGTGAAAATCCCATCTGCGGCCTGTATGCCGCACCGCTCACATACACCCGTATTCCATCCACAGCGCCCGACCCCGTCAACGATGCGTCGTACCCCGCGCAGCACACTACATCCACGGTATGCCCGGTTGAACAGAAACGCCGCGCAAACTCATACGTCCGCACGGCGCCCCAGCCCTTCGGCGTTCCAAAATACTGATGGATCCAGAGGATTTTCATGGGAAAGTTCTAAAATGCTAAAGTTCGAGAGTTCTAAAGTTTAGATTTGCGATTGATCGTTGAGAACAGTGCGAGTAGTTCTGAAGCCTCTTTAAGCAGTTCCGTCAGTTCAGGATGGAAGGTCTCGTATAGAAAACACCAACGTTCTTTCTTCAAGCTGTCTTTTAAACACCGCATTAGTTATCCGTTACTCTTTCCCTCTTTTCAACTTTAGCACTTTAGAACTCTCGAACTTTAGAACTTTATTTCTCCAACCCCGGCACCTTCACCTCCGGCAGATCTTTGAACACCCGATGCAGCAACCGGCTCTTAGGGAAAACGATCACCCAAGCGGTCAGAAACATGAGCATCAGGTCTGTCCGCAGCGACAGGTGCCGTTGATACCACAGCTCCAACTCGCCCTTGGCAGGCGCGATGTGCTTCGCATAGAACTCCGCCAGCGGCAGGCCAGAATCAGAAAGCAGCCGCTCCTCGTCGTGGAACACAATCGAGCCGATGCCCGTCAGTCCCGGCCGCACCTTGTAGATGACCTGCTTCACATGCTCTTGTTGTTTAATCCGATCCGCTCCTGAAAATAGAACACATAATGCTCCCCCGTCAACAGCAGCCCGACACACACCTGCACCAGCAACGGCGACAGCACCAGCAGCGTGATTCCCGACAGCGTTATGTCCATTAGTCTTTTAACCACCGGATACATAATACTCCTTGGACAGGATTACATGATTTACAGGATTAGGATGTGTGATGAAAGACCCGTGGCTCTGTGCCTCCGTGTTAATCCAATATCTTTAACACAGGGGCGCTGAGGCGCAGGGTGCAATTACATCTTCTGATCCAGCCCCTTGCCCGTCTCAACATGCTCAAAATTGGGCAGATAATCCTTCAACACCTGCACCACGTTCGCCTTCGAGACATCCCTCGCCTCGAACACTCCCCGCAATTCCCCGAAGATCCTGTCGATCTCTTCCAGCCCTCTCCGCTTCGCGTTTTTCACCACCCCGAGATTCACAAACTTATCCAGATCCAACACCTCCCCCGACGTATAAAACTCTTCAAACGCCTTTTCCCCGCTCGTATCCGACTCGAAGAAATAGACCGGCCAAGCAGAAGTTCTAAAGTTCTGAAGTTCTGAAGTTCTAAAGTTTGCCCCATTCGTGCCAGTCGCACTATTCGCGGTTTCCGCTTCCCACACTCCCGCACTCCCCCGCTCGCGCATTTTAGAATTCTCGCACTTTAGAACTTTAGAACTTCTCAGCGCACTCGCGCACTTTAGAACTTCTTCCATCTTCTCCCTGGCCTCTTCTTCGCTTCGGCACACGTCCGGCTTCATCCCCAGTGCCTCAAGCAGATCCACCGCCACCTGCTCGAAGGGGATCATGTCCCGCTCCTCATTCAACTTCGGGAACACGATGTCGCCGCTTTCCCCCATGATCGACGCCATCAGACACAGCTCCCCCGATTCTTGCAGCGACACAAAAAACCGCCGGATTCCCAACGGACACGACCACGGCTGCCGCTTGAACAACCGCTCCAGAAAACCCAACGGCAAACTGCCATTCGAAAACGCCACATTCGCAAACCGTGCGGTCTTGATCGGCAGCCGATCCGCGTAAGCCATGATCAGCTCTTCCATCAATTTCTTGCTCGCCCCCATGATATTCACCGGATTGGCCGCCTTGTCGGTGGACACGCAGAAGAAATGCTGCGGCGGACACGCCACCAGCAAATCCAACAGCCGCCGCGCCCGCAACACATTGTTCTCGATCATCGCTTCAATGGAAAAAATGTCTTTCTCACTGCGCACATGTTTGTGCGCCGCAAAATTGGCCACGATGTCAAACGGCCCGTGCGCGGTGACTATCTTTTCAAACACGCGGTCCCCGAAGTTCACCGGATACGTGATGAACGCTTTCGGAATGCGGTATCCGCCCGCACTCCGCAGGTCACGCACCAGTTCGGTGAGCCCGTTCTCGCTGATGTCAACCACGCACAGCGAGGCCACGTCGAACCGCAGCAGCGCTTTGATGTAGTGCGAC
>CAZXVN010000476.1:0-14999 GCA_964643945.1 uncultured Lentisphaeraceae bacterium
GAGGTCGATCACCGGCAGGCGGGGGATGTAGCCTTGACGTTTCATACGGCGCCGGGTTAAGAACATGCCCAGCACCACCAGCAGACCGGAACTGGCGATAAAACCCGGGACCACAAGGTAAATCAGGATGCCGAAGTACGGTGAAAGATTATCGCGTGAGGCATCGATGCCCATGAGCACTGTGCCCGTCATGAGGGCGCTGGCTCCCAGAAAAAGGCCGATCAAACTGATCCAGTTCTTGAGTAACCTGCTAAACTTTTTCTGCGTGCTCATATGCGATCCGTACTCTTTCAGTTTGTCAACATGCTTGTCTTGGTTTCAGTCGCCTTCGGGCTGGCGAAAACCAAACAATATCGCATTGATTCGCGAAATTCCAACAAAATAGCGTAATCATCAAAATTCAGACCCTTAGAATTCAGACTTGACTACAGATTTCACTTTGTTAACCTCTCAGAATTAGTTTTTCGGCTATGTTTTTATGAAAACCCGTAAAGTGAACGACGACACTCCAGACATCCGACCGGATTACCGGCATGCCTATCCGGTGCTGATCAGCGTGGGGGTGGGAGTGATCATAGCGCTTATCGTCCGGTACGCACTGGTTCCGCAGACCTTCGGCCAGTACGGCTTTTATCGCGCTGCCGCTTTGGACGACGAAAAGGCCCATCTTTCCCGTTATGCCGGGAGGGCGGCCTGCAAGGTGTGCCACGAGGATGTTGTCGCCCTCCATGCCAAGGATGCCCACGCCTCTGTGGAGTGCGAGACCTGCCACGGTGCTGGCGGAAAACACGTTAACGATCCCGATGTCCCCATGGCCAAGGCTAACGCCAAGGAGGACTGTCTGGTGTGTCACCGCCTGCTTGATGCACGGCCCGGCGCCTTCCCGCAGGTGGACTGGCAAAAGCACTACAAGTTTGTCGGGGTCAAAGATCTGTCGATCACGTGCGTGCGCTGCCATTCCGGGCATGAGCCGCTGTATCTGGATCACGACCTGCGTACCGCACGCCTGCATCCGCTGATACAGGAGTGTGCCAGTTGTCACACCGGACGCACGGATGAAACCCTGAAGAAGCCCGACACCCATCCGAAGATCTTCCAGTGTGACTACTGTCACGCGGGGCTGGCAAAGTCCTTTGCCAAGGGGTCGCATACCCAAGTCCGCTGCACAACTTGCCACTTGTTCATCAAGGAGAACGCCTATTCGGGCCGTATCGTCCGCAATACCAACCCGCGCTTTTGTCTGCTCTGCCACCGCAAGTCTGACTTTAAGGCCGTTGCCGGATCCAAAGGCGATGCTGAACCCAAGACCTATACCGGACCCCCGACGATTGACTGGCCTGCTCATATCGAGGAGGTGTCCAAAGATCCGCCCGACCCGAAACGGACGTGCGTAAGCTGTCATCAGGAGCACATTCATGACCTTTACCCAAAGGAGGCGCTGCATGCCTTGTAATGATCCTGTCAGCCGACGGCAGATGCTCAAACGTCTGGCCGTGGGCGCGCCGGCCACCCTGCTGGTATCGGTGTTTCCCAAGTTGGTCTTCGGCGCGGCTCAGGCGCGAGGCGCAAAGCGTCCTTTATATGCTTACGCCGTGGACACCTCCCGTTGCATCGGGTGCTGCGCCTGCATGCGCGCCTGCCGTTCCGAGAACGATGTTCCCGAGGGGCGCTTCCGCACTTGGGTGGAGCGGTTCCGGGTCCGCGCCAACGGCGAAGTGCAGGTCGACGTGGCCATCACGGACAACTTTGTGTTCACGGCACCTCCCGCTGAAGATATTGTCAAGGCCTTCTTTGTGCCGAAACTGTGTAACCACTGCGAGAACTCCGTGTGCAGCCAGGTCTGTCCAGTGGGCGCTTCCTACGAATCGCCGGAGGGCGTCGTGCTGGTCGATCAGAAACGGTGCATTGGGTGCGGCTACTGTGTGCAGGCCTGCCCCTACGGAACGCGGTATATCGACCCGAAGTTACATACCGCCGGAAAATGCACCCTGTGCTACCACCGGATCACGCGGGGTGAATTGCCCGCTTGTGTGCTGGCCTGTCCGAAAGGGGCACGCATGTTCGGCGACCTTCACGATCCCACAAGCCATCTCTCAGTCTTTTTGAGGCAGCGCCGGTTCCGGGTGCTCAAACCTGAAATGGGCACCCACCCCAAATGCTATTACACGGACCTCGATCTTGAGGTGGTATAATGAACTATGTGTTTCCCAACGAGCTGAATGTGACCTGGACGGTGATGATCGTGCTCTATCCGTACATCACCGGACTTGTTGCGGGCGCCTTCATCGTCTCGTCGCTGTATCATGTTTTCGGACGGGACGAATTAAAGCCGATCGCCCGCTTCTCGCTCGCGTCGGCTTTCGTCTTCCTGCTTTTTGCCACGCTGCCCCTGCTGGTCCACCTGGGGCATCCCGAACGCGCTTTCAACTTGATGATCACGCCGCACTTCACTTCCGCCATGGCGGGATTCGGCTACATCTACAGCTCGTACCTGATTGTGGTGGCGTTGGAAATATGGTTTGTCATGCGCAGCGATTTCATCGTGCGGGCCGCTGGAAGGGGGCCCGTCGCGTGGTTTTGCCGAGCGCTTATCCTGTTCAACACCCATGACACGGCAGCCACCCGCGCGGCGGATCATCGCATCGTGAAGTTCCTCGCCGGCCTCGGCATCCCGCTTGCCTGCATCCTGCACGGCTATGTGGGCTTCCTTTTCGGGTCGATCAAGGCGAACCCCTGGTGGTCCACGCCGCTGATGTTCATCATCTTCATTTTTTCCGCCATCGTGTCGGGAATTTCCGTGCTCATCTTCCACTACTTTGTGGTTGCGCGGATCAACGGATGGAAAGTCGATGCCGCGTGCGTGCGATCCCTCGGCAAGTACCTGTGGGGCTTTATGATCATCGCCATCGCTTTGGAACTGATGGAGCTGTTGTCCATCGCGTACGAGCAGACGGAGCAGACGTCTGTGCTGGCCCACCTGATCTACGACAAGTTGTTTCTGTCCTATGTCGTGCTTCAGTTCCTCGTGTTCGCCCTCGTGCCTTTCTTCTTGCTGGGCTTCACGGTGCTCTTCCGGCTGCGCGAACGGACGGCGCACGTGCTGATCTGGCTGTCGGCGACCATGCTGCTGGCTCAGGTTCTCCTGATGCGGTGGAACGTGGTCATTGGCGGGCAACTGGTATCCAAGTCCATGCGTGGATTTACCAGCTATATGCCGGGAATCTGGGAAAAGGAAGGGCTGATCACTGCGGTCGTCATCTTTACGATGCCTTTCGGCATTCTGTATGTCTTCCACCGCATTGTCTCACTGTTTCCTGACGTGAAAAAGAACCCCGCACTTCCGCCAGGAGCCTGAATGATCGAAGACCCGGCAAGTGGACGCGATGAGATCGCCGAGCTTCGCGAGCAGATCAGCCAGCTTGCGAAGCGAGTCGCGCAGATCGAGCGAAGAACGGTTCTTTTGGGCCAGCCGGAAGCCCCTGCGGCCGGGTGTTCCGGGCGATCCCAACTCGGTGAGCCCGTAGCTGCTGGCCGGTGCTACGCGAGATTGACTTGCTTAATGAGATCTGGTACAAATCAGCACAAATAGGGAGGGACATGTAGTCTTGAGTCCGCCCGCATTAGGAGAAAAGTGAAAATCGACAGGCAGTTATTGATGACGGGCATACCTCTGATTGACAAGCAGCATAAAGAGTATGCCGATCTGGTTGACCGTTTTTTCGAGTTGGCCATGGGCGGGCACGTAACCAGACAAGACCTGTCTAGGGAAACGGACGCGGTTTTTAAGTATGCCATGGAACATTTCGATACTGAAGAGTACATCATGCGCATTCAGCACTACCCCGCCTATGCGGAACATCGCGCAAAGCATAATGTCTTTCGCAAGAGAACAGACACGCTCACTTTAGATTCAGAAGGCGATATCGATCTTGATGGATACACCATCACTTTGAGCAAGTGGCTGATCGAATGGTTCTGTGACCAAGTCCAAACCGATGACAAGAAGTTGGCCGTTTTTTTAAACAATAAAACGGCTCATGGGCAAGCTCCTGATCAGACGGAGGGAAGCGACGGCAAGCCGTCGCCCTGATTCGTTTCGGTCGCCCACATAGCGGCCAGACACTTCGCAATCACCGTGTGTCCTTTGCGCTCAGCGTTGAGGTTTTTGATGTTCACAAAACAGGGGCTCATCATGCGCAAGGGATGGATCATGGCCCATTGCCACGCCCTGAAAGGGCAGGTTGTGTCGACACGCTGTGTATGTGTTGCGGCGCAGGCCGTGCTGTGTGCCTTGTTGATGCGGATGAATGCCTCCGCTGAAGTCACAACAGACCAGGCGTGGAATAATGAGTATGAAGAGATCGTCGGCCAGATCAGCCGACTGAAGACGTCCACGAAGCAGTGGCGTGACCGGCTGGCCGTGGAAACGCTGGATCCGCAGGCTCTGGTGCAGCCAGCGGATGGCGATCCGCTCGACGTCGTGCTGAGACGGACCGAGGCGCTCATTCACTATTTCAAGACACGCGAAGCGCTGCCGGCTTCCAGAATCGACGAGTGTGAGGCGAGCCTGGACAAGCTGTCGGCCGAGGCAAAATCCGCAGCGGGTGTGGATGCGCGCAAGAAGCTGTTTTTCACGGCGTGCGCGTTGCGTCGCAGGGTCGCGTTCATGAATCCCTTGCTTAATTTCGATGATATCGTGTGTATGCTCGAACAGCCTGGACCCAGCCGCATCATTGAGCAGGCGCGGGCGGTGTACCGCGGACACAGCCCGGGCGGCGGGCCGTTCATCATCAGGGATTTCAAGTCCAGACCGGACTCTGTGATTCCGCTGGACGGCGTGAAGGTTTCATCCGGGCCGTGGAAGGGCAGGGAGTTGCTGAGCGAAAAATTTTCCGGACTCGAGTTGAGCTACGACGGCCAAGAATTGCTTTTTTCTGCCACCACGGGCGATGATGTCTGGCATATATTCAGGCTCAGCCTCGTCACCAAGGAACTTGTCCAGCTGACTCACGGACCGACTGACGACTTTGATCCCTGCCCGCTTCCGTCCGGCAGGATCGCGTTTGTATCGACCAGGCGGGGTGGCGTGGGACGGTGTGTGCTCACACCCCAGTCGCTGACATACACGCTGTATTCCATGGAGCCGGACGGTTCGGATATTGTATGCCTGAGCTTTCACGAGACCAATGAGTGGGCGCCCAGCGTAACCCACGACGGGAAGATTGTGTATACCCGATGGGATTACGTTGACCGCCACTGGGGCACCGCCCATCATCTTTGGGAATGTTTCCCAGACGGGCGTGATCCGCGCAATTATCACGGCAACTATCCGTTGCCGTGGTCCGCCATGACGGAAGGTCTGCAGCCCGAGCAGTACGGCAAGGAGGCTCTTGTTTACGGGCGCGCCCTGCGGCCGGATGTTGAGATTTCTTTCCGCGCGGTGCCGGCATCGCCGAAATTCACCGCGACGGCCGTGGGACACCACGAGGGTTTTTCAGGGAGCCTCGTGCTCATTGATACCCGTATTGCCGATGACGGCGCGATGGCGCAGGTCAAGCGCATCACTCCTGAATACTGTTTCCCCGAAGTGGAACATGGTGCCGCCTATGCCTACGGCACCGCCTGGCCGCTTAGCGAGGATTTCTATCTCTGCAATTTTTTTACCGGCCTTTATTTGTTGGACAGGTTCGGCAACCGGGATCTGATCTATGACCCGGGCAGGGGAAAGCACCTCGTCCGGGATCCGTTCCCTGTGCGTGCGCGGCGGGTTCCGCCGGTGTTGCCTGTGCAGACCTGGCAGGGCCTGCGTGCGGCCTCGCCTGATCACCTGCGCGCGACCATCAGCATCATCAATGTGTATACTGCCGATTCCGCCGCCCGGCTGCCTGAGGGCATCAAGGTGAAATGGCTGCGCATTGTTCAGGTTATTCCCCAGATGCTGGACAACTGGTTCAGCCTTGAGTCGGTCGCCCAAATATCGTTTGCCACCGATTCGATCGGCCGCATGCCCCTCGGTGTTGTTCCCGTTGAAGAAGACGGCAGTGTGTACTGTGAGGCGCCCGTGGGCAAGGCGCTCTATTTCCAGCTTCTCGACGAGCAGGGAATGGCCGTTCACTCCATGCGGTCGGCCACCTATCTCCACCCCGGCGAACAGCTGACATGCCTCGGCTGCCATGAGGACAAGAGGAAGACCGGAGCCGCTTACAGCCAGCCGGCTGCGCTGAAGCGGCCACCGTCAAAACTTGTCCCCGAGGTCGACAGCGGGGCCATGCCTTTTAATTATTGCCAGCTCGTCAAGATTCCGGTTTTCGACAAGAAGTGCGTGGCGTGCCACAAGAAGCACCCCCAGGCACCTGACATGAGTTACGCGTCGCTGGCCAGAAATGACCGTGCCTTCAGCTATCCCGGAGAACACAAGGCGCTGTCGATGTTGGGTGTCGGCGGTTCGCGGACGACGCCCGGCCAACTGGGCGCACGCGCGTCTGGAATCATGAAAACGCTCACAACGAAACCGCAGCACAAGGATCTGAAATTAACACCGGACGACTGGCGCCGCATCACCCTGTGGCTTGACCTGAACTCGAACGAAATCGGCTGGATCGGGAATGACAGAAGTCTGACCGCCGCGCAAAAGGCGGGTGACGCGCTATGGCCACCCGTGGATGTCGACACGTCGAATCCGACGGGGGTGGAGAAGGATTTTCCCGTGAGCTCGCTGCGGTGACGGATGTTTGCGGTTCGCGCGCTGTTCGTAAGAAAGACAAGGAGTAAACGATGGGGATGTTCGAAACGACAAGGCCTGCGGAGAATCAGGCAGAACGCAATCCGATTGCATGGGACAAGCTGCGGCGCATGCGGATGGCGCTGAGTCATCAGGAACCTGACCGTGTGCCGATCAGCGATTTCTTCTGGGGTGGGTTTACGAAACGCTGGCGCGAGGAACTCGGCCTTGCGGCTGACGCCAGCCCCTATGACTACTATGACCTGGACTGGATCGTCACCGTGCCGAACATGGATCCGTGGATCCGTTCGTTCGAGACGCTCAGGGAAACGCCGCAGGAGGTGACGGTCAAAACCGGTTTTGGCGCGATCATGCGCAAAGTCTACGATTTTCCCATGCCGGAGTTCATGGCTTTTGAGACGGACACCCTTGAGAAACTAGAAGAGGCGGTCAAGACGTTCGACCGTCCGGATGATCCGCGACGGTTCTTCAGCGGAGGCGACAATCAGATCGCGGGTGTCGGCGACGGTTTCGAGCGCAACACGCCAGCGTGGGCTGAGACCGTCGGCTCGCTGTGGCCCGATTTCCCCGTGTTCGGCAGCATCATCGAGGTCAATGAATGCATGACCCGTCTGATCGGTCCTGAGAATCACATGATGTGGGTCGGGCTGGAACCGGAACGCATGGCAGAGGTGATCGCTCGAGTTGGACAGTTCTATCTGGAGTGCGCTCAAGCGGAGATCGACGCGGCCGCTGGCAAGCTGGACGGCTTTGTCATTTGGGGCGACTTCGCCTACAAATGCGGCACGTTCATGAATCCGGATTTTTGGCGTGAGCATTACAAGCCGTGGGTCAAGGCCATTTCGGATTACGCCCATGCCCAAGGGCTCATGGTGATCTACCACGGCTGCGGCAACGTGAACACGGTGATCCGGGATTTTGCGGAGATGGGCATTGACGCGTACAATCCGCTGGAGGCGAAAGCGGGCATGAACGCGGTGCAGCTGCGCCGCGAGATGGGACACACCCTCGGCTTTTGCGGCAATAGCGACATCCAGATTTGGGAGACAGGTGATTGGGAGGCGATCCGTCGCGAAGTGCTCAGGAAACTGAATGCGGCCAAGGGCGGCGGCTTCATTTTTCAGTCGGATCACTCGGTGGCCAGCAACGTGTCCGGAAAAACCTACGACTATATTGTGAAGCTCGTGCGGCAGTACGGACGGTATCCTCTGAACCTCGGCGAGTATGACGAGAACGTATAAAAGGTATTATCATGGACATGGTTGCAGCAAACCCCTTTCTCGGCATCGCCATGCATGCGGTCGGTGCTTCCTTCGCCGCCCTGTGTTACACGCCCCAGAAGCGCGTGACCGGCTGGTCGTGGCAAAGCTACTGGATCACGCAGGCGGCGTTCTGCTGGTTCCTGCTGCCGCTGCTCGGTGCGTGGCTCACGATCCCGCAGCTCGGCGCTGTGTTACGTGAGGCGCCGCGGTCGGCGATGGTGCAGTCGTTTTTGCTTGGTGCGGCCTATGGCATCGGCGGCACGGCCTTCGGCATTTCGATCCGCCATATCGGCTTCGCGCTGACCTACGCGATCGCGGTCGGGCTTTCCAGCGTGTTGGGCACCTTGATTCCGCCCCTGGTCAATGGCACGCTGATCGAAACGCTCAGCACGCCAGGCGCGGCGTGGATCATCGCGGGCATCGTCGCGGGCACGCTCGGGATCGCCGGCGCAGGCTGGGCCGGACGCATGAAGGAGCGCGACCTCAGCACGCAGCAGACCAGCAACCAGTTCTCGCTGGTCAAAGGGCTGCTGCTCTCGCTCGTGGCTGGCGTGCTCTCGGCCGTCTACGGGTTCGCGCTGGCGGCGGGCGAGCCGATTGCGGACGTGGCCTCCGCGCATGGCGCCGGTGTGTGGCGCGGCAATGTCGTTTACATTTTCTCCAATACCGGCGCGTTTGTGACGACTTCGCTCTACTGCCTCTGGTTGCATGCGCGGCAAGGAACTTGGCGCGAAATCGCCGGCGTGCCTACGGGCGCCGGACCTGTCACGCTGCCGCTGAACTGGGCCATGGCGTTTGTGACCGGCCTGTTTTGGTACGGCCAGTTCTTTTTCTACAATCTCGGTCACGTGCGGATGGGGCAGTACAAGTTCACGAGTTGGGCGATCCACATGATCATGCTGGTGCTCATCAGCAATCTTGTCGGCCTTCTGCTGCGCGAATGGTGGCGTTGCAAGGGCCGGACGTACCGCATGCTCATCATCGCCATGGCCGTGTTGATCAGTGCGGTGTTGCTGTTAACCTACGGTAATTACATCGGCGCAATCATCGCGAAAGGATAGGGGAGTCATGAAACGCTACGGTTCGGTGATCGGGTTCAATTTAGAGAAACTGGAGGAGTACAAGCGCCTGCATGCGGCGGTCTGGCCCGGCGTGCTCAAAATGATCGCGTCGTGCCATATTGGCAACTACTCGATCTATCTGCGCAAGCTGCCGGATGGAAAGCACTACCTCTTCAGCACCTTCGAATACACGGGCGACGATTTTGCTGCCGACATGGCCAAGATGGCGGCAGATCCGGAGACTCAGCGCTGGTGGGCGGTCTGCAAGCCCTGTCAAATCCCGTTCGAGGATCGTGCGCCGGACGAGTGGTGGGCCAGCATGGAAGAGGTCTTCCATCAGGACTGAAGAGGGTTGAGCGGCGCCCTCATTGCATGACCCGCCTCACGACTTCCAGCAGTTCCTTTTGGGTGTAGGGCTTTGCGACGACACCTTTAAATCCGAATCTGGCCGGGTTGGCCATCACCGGATCATCGGCGTACCCGCTGGAAACAACGGCCTTTACGTGGGGATCCATTGCCAGGAGGTCCTTGATCGCTTCCTTCCCGCCGATCGCTCCAGGGATGGTTAGATCCATAATGACCACGTCAAACGGCGCTCCAGCCTCCAGTGCCTGCTTATACAGGTCGATGGCCTCTTGGCCACCCGGGGCCGTGGTAACCGCAAACCCGCATCGTGTCAGCATCTTCGTAACAAGGGTGCAGACCATTCCTTCGTCATCCATCACAAGGATTCTGGCGGGGCGGGCCGCAAGCTGGCATTCCGCGGCAGGCTGCTTGGCTTCTGTCCGTTGCGGGGACAGAAAAGCGGGCAGGTAGAACGTGAAGGTGGTGCCTTTGCCCAGCTCGGAAACAACGCCGATGTGGCCGCCGTGTTTGTGGATGATGGAATAGACCGTCGCGAGACCCAACCCGCTGCCGGTTTGCTTGGTGGTGAAATAGGGGTCGAATATCTGGTCAAGCACAGTCGGGTCGATGCCGGCCCCCTCGTCTCGCACGGTGACCTTGACATATCTCCCCTGGCGGAGATCGGGAATGGCCGCCGCAGAGAGGTCGGCATTCTCGAGCGTGATCGTCAGGTGCCCTCCCTTGGGCATAGCATGACGGGCGTTGATGGTGAGGTTGGAGATGACCTGTTGAATCTGCCCCTTGTCCGCCAGGGCCGGCCACAGGTCCTCGGCTTGCCGGTAAACGAGGTTCACATTGCTGCCGGAAAGGTCGAACCGCGCGATTTCCTCGACCAGTTCCCCCAGAGGGACGGTTTCTTTAACCGGCGATCCGCCCTTGGCAAAGGTCAGCAGCTGCTTGGTCAGCCGCACGGCGCGGTTCATGGATTTTTCCGCGTCATCGAGGAGCGCGTAGCCGGGATGCTCTCGGGGGAGTTCGTCTTTGGCCAGAGAAATGTTCCCGAACAGTCCCTGCAGAATGTTGTTGAAATCATGCGCGATCCCGCCTGCCAACGTGCCGACACTCTTAAGTTTCCGAATAGTCTGTAGCTCTTCCTCGATCCGCTTACGCTCGGTAACGTCTTGGATCGTCCCGATGAGAAAGAGGACATGGCCTTCAGGGTCGAAAGTCACTTTGCCTAACCCGTGCACCCATCTGATCTCACCGTCCGACTTGCGTATAATCCTGTATTCCTTGTTAAAAGGCTGGCGCTTGGCAATGACCTCTTCGCTTAAGTAATGGGCCATGAGGGCCCTGTCATCCGGATGCACAATTTCCAGCCAACCTTGAACGTTGCGGATGTAATCCCGGTCAATGCCGAAAATCTGGTCAAGAACCTCTGACGCTTCCCAGAAACCTGTGGTTAAATCGGTTTTGTATGAGCCAATAAAGGCGGCACGCTGTGATTCTTTGAAGAAATATTCGCTTTCCCGCAGCGACGACTGCTGGGAGGTGATACTCACATCGATGCGGTGGAGCAGGACATAGATGAAACCCAGAAGGAGCGTCAGCAGAACCACGCTTACCGTTCCGCTTAGGACCATCAGGCGTGTAAAAGCCGCTTTCTCGGCGGTGATGTTGCGCATAACCAACAGGGTGCCGACCTCTTGCCCCGAAACGTCTTTTAGGGGTGCCGCGGATACCCGCCAGTTCTTTCCGTCGGAGACGATCTCGCAATCCGCTTCGGCGTGGGCCGGGTTGTTCACCGCGTCGCGCTCCACGACCGGTATGAAAGCGTCGGGCAGACGGCCTAGGGAAGAATAAATCACCACGCTGCGGGGGAGGCGGTTCCAGTCGGTATCCCTCCCGAGCAGGCGCATGCCTTCTTCCCAAGACTGCCGGTTCAAACAGCCCTTGCGGATAAACACGGACAGATCATTGCCCGACCGCGTGTGTAACGTTTGCAGCGTGTCCTCGATCTCCTTGCCCAGTTCCACATAGCCGGCGAGTGTGCCGCCTTCAAAGACCGGCTGCACCGCCCGCAAGGTAAAGGTGCCCAGCGGCCCCAATTCGAGGCCTGAAGCGGTCTTGCCGGACCGTTCGGCTTCAAGCGCGGTGAAGCGCTCGATCCGGTCGCCGCGTTTCTCGGGTGTGTGGACGCGCAGGAGGCAGACGCGGTTGGTATCCATGAAGTAAAAATGGGTAATGTGGTTTTTCCGGTACAGCGTCGTGAATACGGGCTGCCAAGTGGCCAGAAGACGGTCGGCATCGCCCTCGCGCAGGGCCTTCTGAACAGTGGCATCGGCGGCGATCAGGTGTACGGCTGCGGTCAGGCCGTCAGTCTGCTGGGCTAGGGCCGTGTGCAGGTCGCCGGACGCATCGGACAGGTCGGCGGCGATCTTGTCGGCCATCTGCTGCCGATCCTGTTGCCACAGGAGCATTCCGGCTGTACCTGTCAACAGGATGACCGCAGTCATCAGGGGCAGCAGCAGCCGCCGCAGGACCGGCCGGGGTGCGGCATGAACGGGACGGACGGGGAAAAGAAGGACCGTCACGCTGATGAGCAGCACGAGCAGCAGGCCCACGGGCAGAGCCGCTTTTGCAGCCACATCCCAGTTCCAGACACGGGCGTCAATGTCCATGCCCAGTACAACGGGCACGGCACCGGTTTTAGGGTCGACCAACGGAACCAGTGCCGAGATCCACACGCCCCAGCGGTCGGTGACCGGACCTTCGACAAGCGCCTGCCGGGTGTCGAACATACGGCGCACGGCTTCCGTTGCTTCGGGCAACGGCTGTCCGGGCGGGGAATAGTCCTTGGAGAGGAGCGGCTCGCTGTCCACAAAGAAAAGGACCGTGCCGTCTGCCTTGCGGCCCAAGAGATAGACAAAGCGGCATTGTGGGTCGTCCGAACGAAGAACAATGAGTTGCTCCTTCAGCCGGTGGTAGCTGAGGTTGTCCAAGTCTGCCGCCGTGCCTGTGAGCGACTGGGCACACTCGAAACTCACCGCCTGCGCGACTAACCGGGTCTGCTTGAGCAGGTCGGCGCGTAACTCGCGGTCGGCCTGCACGACCATCCACCCAGCCAACAAAGCCCCTGCGGCGAAAAGGGTCCATACGCCCCAAATGCCGGCGAGGGAACGCCGCCCCGCAGTTTTTTCAGCCACCTCCCACATCGTGCCTCAACCCTTTCAATCTCCAGAGAATAGGATACCATATTTGAGGCTGAGTGTGATTACAAAATGTCCCCGTCGCACAGAATTCAGAAGTCAGAAGTCAGAATATAATGCGTTGAGAGAGTCGCTTTTTGTCTATCATCCCATTCTGTCTACTGACTTCTGACTCCTGAATTCTAGCAAACAACTTGTTTTTTATTGCCTCTGTTGGTTTGTAAGGCACTAACGTCCTGTAAAAATGTTCCATAAAAATGGTTGGCAATTTTCCGATTTTTCACGTACAAGTAGATGCAAGCAATGGGCTCGGAATGATTGACGGCTGCGCCACGGCGGCGTGTGCGTTGTTGGGGGTGCGCGAGGGGAGGCTCGTGGAGTGACTGTAGTAACACAAAGGGGAAATTCATGAAGTCTGATTCAGCGAAAGTAGCAAGCACGCGAAGGCAGTTCTTGAGAGGCGCCGCACTGGCGGGCAGTGCCGTGGCGCTTCCGTATTTTATTCCCGCAGCGGCGCTGGGCCGCGACGGCGCGGTGGCCCCGGGCGAGAAGATCGCGTTGGGGGCGATCGGGATCGGCGGCAGGGGCAGCTACGATCTGGGCTGCATGCTGGAAGAGAAGGATGTGCGGTGTGTGGCTGTCTGCGATGTGCGCGCGGATAACCGCGAGCGGGCCAAGAACCGGGTGAATCAGCAGTACGGCAACAAGGAGTGCGCTGAGTACACCGATTTCCGCGAGTTGCTGGCGCGCCCCGATATTGATGCCGTGCTGATCGCCACGGGGCCCAACTGGCATGCGCTGGCCTCGATCATGGCGGCCAAGGCGGGCAAGGACGTGTATTGCGAGAAGCCCTGCACGAAGAATATCGCCGAAAGCCTGATCCTGGCCGACACGTTCCGCCGGACCAGTCGCGTGTTCCAAGGCGGTATGCAGCGGCGCAGTCTGCCCAATTTCGCGTTTGCGGCGGAACTGGTGCACCGTGGCAAGCTCGGCAAGCTCCAGACCCTTCACGCCCACCCGGCCGGGCTGGGAACCGGCAGCAGCGGCTGGCCGGGCGAGGAGCCCGACCCCGGCAAAGAGGTGGCGGACTGGGATATGTATCTCGGGCCTGCGGCCTGGCGTCCGTTCAGCAAGGGCATTCTCCATAACGGCGGCGGTTTTGAAAAAGGCGGAGGCATGGTCGGAGGCGGCTGTCTGGAGTGGGGGTCGCATTGCGTGGATCTCTGCCAGTGGGCCAACCAAACCGACGATACGGCGGCGGTGGAGTACTGGCCGGAAGGCAACCAGCTTTGCGCCAGATATGCCAGCGGCGTCAAGCTGGTCATACGTAACGACGGATGGCTGAACTCGGGCTCATGCCCGGTGCGCTATGAAGGCGAAGCGGGCTGGGTGGAGACGGGTGACAGCGGCGACCTCTTTGCCAGCCCGCTCGAATTGATCAGCGGGAAACGCACCCTGATTCGCGGGTATCCGGCGAACTTCCATATCCGCAATTTCTTTGACTGTGTGAGGTCGCGGAGTCAGCCGCGGGCCAACGCCCGCGTGGCCTGCCAATCGCACATTGTCTGCCATGCCGCGAACATCGCGCAGTTCCTGGGACGCAAGCTCAACTACGATCCCGTGAAGAACGAGTTCGTCGGTGACGAGGAAGCGAACCGGTTGCGTTCTGAGGCGCTGCGTGAACCGTGGCGGATCTGAGCTTTCAGGACGCGGAGATGCATGGACTGTTCCCACTTTTTTGGAGAAAGCTGATGACTAAGATAATGATTTCCGCCGCACATGCGGCAATGATCGCTTGTTTCTTGACAGCCGGCCGTGTGGCCGCCGCCGCCGACAACGCCCCGTCCGAAAGTAAGGAAGGCAAACTGATCGCTGTGCTGCAGTCCGATGCCGCGCCGCAGGTCAAGGCAATCACCTGCAAACAGCTGGCGCTCTGCGGCACGAAGGCGGCGGTGCCGGCACTGGCGGCCCTGCTGACTGACGAGAAACTCGCGTCGTGGGCGCGGATCGGGTTGGAGGCCATTCCCGATCCTGCCGTAGACGATGCGTTGCGCGACGCGTTGGGCAAGGTGCAGGGCAAACTGCTGGTCGGGGTGATCAATTCGATCGGCACACGTCGCGACGGGAAGGCGGTCGGTTGGTTGTCGCAAAAATTGAAGGATGCTGATCCCGTGCTGGTGTCGGCATCGGCCGCAGCCTTGGGGCGCATTGGTGGCGAGCCGGCGGCCACGGCCCTTGAAAAGGCGTTGGCCGACGCGTCAGCCGCAACGCTTCCCGCGATTTGCGAAGGGGTGCTGAGGTGCGCCGACGGTTTTATCGCGGAGGGCAAACCTGACAAGGCGGCCAAGCTCTGCAAGCGCGTGAACGGTCCGCACATACC
>CAZXVN010000477.1:0-7444 GCA_964643945.1 uncultured Lentisphaeraceae bacterium
TCAACCGTTTCGCGACACGGGTTAGCAAACAGGTTTCGTCTGTTATTTGCGTGTGCTATCTTCCTGAACTTCGCAGGCTATTCACACCTTTCAATATGTGGAAGCGTGATGTGGGTTCCGTAACAAACAGAAGTGAAGCGATTCGAAACGTCACGGCGCGGTCACGCCCAGGCGCAGCACGGGAAGAACCTCCTGCCGCAGGGTCGTGTCCAGATCGAACAGCGCGAACCCGGGGCAGCCCGTGTGGCGCGCGGCCTGGATCTGGTCGATCACCTGGGCCGCATCCAGGCGGCTCTCCGCCGCTGTCACGCCGATCCCGGGGACGATCTTCATCGCCTGCTTGCGCGTGCGCGTCTGCTGGGCCAGCCACTGGTTGAACACGGCCATGTCCTCGGTGTAGTTCATGGGCGTCACGTAGTCCACCAGCCCGATGTTGATCCACGATTCCCAGTCCTGTCCCACGGCATCCAGACACGACGGATATTTTCCAAACACCGCTGCGGTCAATAACTTACCCGGCGCTTCGCGCTTGAGAATCCTGTGCGCCGACTGGATAAAATCCGAAACCTGCTCCGCCCGCCAGCGCATGAACTCCGCCCGCAGGGCGCCGCTCTTCACATCCTCCGGCCAATCTCCCGCACGCCGCCCCGTGGCTTTCTCGAAACGCGCCTTGACCGTCGGCCCGAGGCTCGACGCAAAATCGGGATAGCGCACGAAATCGAGATGGACGCCGTCTGTCTTGTAATTCACCGCCAGCTCGCGCACGGCGGCCACCAAATACGCGCGCACCTCCGGCACCGCCGGATCCAGCCAGTTGCGCGGCGAGCCGTCGGTGTTCGTCAACAGCCATCCGCGCGTGTGGAAAATCTCGAGCCGCTCCGCCGTCGCCTGCTCGGTCGAGAAACACAGCAGCCACGCATGCACGCGCAACCCGAGGGGCTTGGCCGCCGCCAGACACGCGGCGAGCTGGTCGCCCTGCTCGTCGAAAACACGCGAATGCGGCAGAACCCCGCTCGCGTAATGGGCAAACGCCGACCCCGCCACATTGACGTAGAGATCCGAGAACCCCGCATCTTTGAGCAACCTGCAGGTCCGCCCCCAGTCGCCGGGATAGAGCCCCATGCCCGAGTGATCCCACACCGCACGGATCTCGCCTTTGCGCGCGGGCTGCAGCATCCCGTACACCTCATACATGCGCTCGCGCAGGTCGCTTGCGGCCTGCCACGCCTCAAAACCTTTGCCCGCAGCCAGGAGCTGCTCCGACTCGCGCTCTTTCTGCAGCGCGCGCTGAGCCGCGCCGACAGCCCGTTTCCGACGTGCAGGCTCGACCGCTTTCCCCGCCAAAGCTGCCATGCCCGCCGCATCGCCCACGCCGCCAATACGCTTCGCCTGCTGCAACACGCGAACCGCGGCAGGCTGCCACAGCTCAGGATCATGCGCCGCCGCCAGCGCCAGCAGCAGCCGGCCCTTGGCCTCCGCATCGCCGTCCGCCAACAGCACATGGGTCATCCAGTAACCGCCCGCTGAGGAAAGCCACGCCGGCTCGCCTGTCTGCTTCCCCTGGCGGTCATGCCACCAGGCCAGCACCTGTGAGCGGCCCGCCACGGGCTGCACCACAAAAAGATTCTGCGAGGTTTGCAGGATGGTGTCCGGCACGCCGCGCGGACGCTCGCCGACAAACCGCATCTGCGACCAGCGGCCATCTGTCGAACCTTTCTGATATCCCGCGGCCTGCACGCCCATCAGCGCCGCCAGCGCGGGAGAGGAGGAGTAACACACGATCAGTTTTCCGCCGCGCCCCACAAAGGCCGTGAGAGCGCGTAGGTGCGCGACGGTCGGCTGAGCAAAATAGACCAGCACCGCGACCTTCTTGCCCGCCAAGGCGGCTGCCAAATCCGCGTCGTCTGTCAGCGTCGCCTCAACTCCGGCCTCGTGGTACCACCGCTCCACATGACGAGCCAACGCCTGCGCGAACCGGCGCTCGCCAACGGCCACAGCCTCATTCCCCTGGATCACCGCCACGGGCGCAGCCCGCACGACCTCAGCCATCAGCCCCAGCAGCACCAAAAAAAGCAGACACCGTTTCATCCTTATCCCCAATCATGAAAACGCGTATCTTACCTGTTTCCTTTCCCCATTCCCAATGCAAACCGCGCGCGCGTCCCGATTGTCCAGCAATTCAAATTATGGCATAAAGGCATTTTGAGAATGCCCTTACGGGCACACTACGAACGGGGTTCTGATGGCTTTCTCTCGTTTGTAGTGACGCCGCAAGGCGTTTCCCGGCCATAATTGCTGCCCGATTGCCTATTGCCTCTCTCTACGCTCCTTTGTATCATGTCGCCCGTATGCAAAACTGGAAAGTGCTTTTCGTCAAGCCGCGGACCGAAAAGAAAATCACGGAATACTGCGCCCTTTACGACATTCCGTTCTACCTGCCGCTCCGCGAGAAAACACGTGTGGTGCAGCGCCGCCATGTCACGTTCAAGGTGCCCGTCTTTCCCGGCTATGTTTTCGCCAAGTTCCCCGCCTCCCAGCGCCTGGCGCTGCAGCAGACCAACCTTCTGGTGCGCATCCTCGAGCCCATGCACCCGCGCGCCATGCTGCGCGACCTCATCATGGTCCGCCGGGCGCTGCAAGCAAATCCCTCGCTCGATGCCGCCAAACCGCTGACCAAAGGCCGCCTGGTGCGCATCATCAGCGGCCCCTTCATGGGCGTCGAAGGCCGCGTGGCGCGCATGGCGGGCACGCTGAAAGTCATCCTGAACGTCGACATGATCGGCCAGGCCGTCTCGGTCACCGCCCAGACCGACCAAATCGAACTCCTGTAAACCGTTGCCGGATGTACACTTTTTGCGCTAAGATATCGCCCGTTTACGAAACAGGAAGGCAGGATGCTATGGATGCGTTACTCGATTTGCTGAAGAAGAACGCGCGGGAATCAGACGCGATCCTCGCGAAAGAGCTGGGCACCACGGAAGAGGACATCCGGGCGCGCATCGCGGCCTATGAACAGGAGGGTGTGATCCGCGGCTTTCAGGCGGTGCTGAACACCGACCGCCTCGACTCGGCCGACGTGCGCGCGGTCATCGAGCTGCGCATCCGCCCCGAGCGCGAAGGCGGCTTCGACCGCATCGCGGCGCGCATCGGCAAGTTTCCCCAAGTGGAATCCATGTTCCTGATGTCCGGCGGTTACGACCTCCTGCTTTTCGTCAAAGGGTGCAGCCTGCAAGAAGTCGCCAATTTCGTCAGCGCCCGCCTGGCCCCGCTCGACGGGGTGCTCTCAACCGCCACCCATTTCATGCTCAAAACGTACAAGGACCAGAGCGTCCTGATGGAAAGTGAACCCCATGACGACCGCCTCCAAGTCTGCCCGTGATTTCATCGCCCCGCATGTGCGCGGCCTGCCGAAATCCGGCATCCGTGATTTTTTCGACATCGTCGCCGGGCGCAAGGACGTGATCTCCCTGGGCATTGGCGAGCCCGATTTCCAGACCCCGTGGCACATCCGCGAGAAGGCCATCGAGTCCATCGAGCGCGGCGTCACGCGCTACACCTCGAACCTCGGCACCCCCGAATTGCGCAAGGCGCTCGCGGAGTACATGCGCCACTCTTTCCAGGCGGAGTATGACTGGAAAGCCGAAATCCTCGTGACCGTCGGCGTCAGCGAGGCGTTCGACATCGCCCTCCGCGCCATCCTTTCGCCCGGCGACGAGGTGCTCTACCACGAGCCCTGCTTTGTCTCCTACGCCCCGCTCATCCGCCTGGCGCACGGCGTGCCCGTGGCCGTTGAAACCTTCCGCAAAGATGAATTCCGGCTGACCGTGGCCGAGCTGGAAAAAAAGGTCACGCCCAAGACGCGCGCCCTGCTGCTGAGTTTTCCGAACAACCCGACCGGCGCCACGCTCGACCAGCAGGACGTGGAGGCTCTGGCCGATTTCGCGGTGCGCCACGACCTGCTGGTCATCTCCGACGAGGTTTATTCGGAACTCACCTACGAGGGCGGGCGGGCCACTTTTGCCGCGGTTCCGCGCCTGCGCGACCGCCTGATCTTCCTCAACGGTTTCTCGAAGGCCTGGTCCATGACCGGCTTCCGGCTCGGCTACATCTGCGCCCCTGCGCCCCTCACCGACGCCATGATGAAGATCCACCAGTTCTGCATGATGTGCGCCTCGTCGACCAGCCAAGTCGCGGGACTCGAAGCGCTCAAGCATGGCGACGCCGACATCGCGGAGATGCGAGACTCTTACCACCTGCGCCGCAACTTCATTGTCGCCTCACTCAACGAGATGGGTCTCGACTGCTTCATGCCGCGCGGCGCGTTCTACGTCTTCCCGTCGATCCAGTCCACCGGCCTCACCTCGCAGGAGTTCGCCCTGCGCCTGCTGAACGAGTGCAGTGTGGCCTGCGTGCCCGGCTCCGCGTTCGGCGCGTGCGGCGCAGGCTTTTTGCGCTGCGCCTACGCCACCGGCATGGAGCAGCTCAAAGAGGCCATGGAGCGCATGTCGGCGTTCGTCAAGCGCCTCTGAGCCGGGCGCGCCCAGCGGGAATGGCGCTAAGTTAAGCGCTGTTATTTCTTTCCCAAGAAGAAATCGTTGAGGGCCTGATCTGAATGGCGAACCGCGCTGTCCGTGTGGACGTTCGCAACCTCGGTGATGATCGCCCCTTCGCGGCCTCCCAGTTGCCAGTGGCGCGACGTGACCCGCGCCAGCGGCACAAACACGCCCGGCCCCGCCGCAATCTCGTGCTTCACCGTGACCGTGCCGTTCATGTGAATGGCGGGCACCACGACACCTGCGCCCAGGTTGGGCTCGCCCTCGCCGACGATGTGCGAGAGCCCGTACCGCACCAGCCAGCCTTCACGCTTGGCCGGATTCTTGTCGGAATCCACATGCCAGTGCTCGGGCAGCATCTGCCCCGGCATGAGGAACAGGTCCATCAGCATGTACCGGTCCTCCTCGTTGTTCTTGAACATGTAGGCGGCCAACCCCAGCTTCATGAACTGGCCGGTGCCGTAGTCCGACACCCAAAGTTGGTCACGCATTCCGGGGAAGACCGGATAGCCGTGATAGGCCGCCAACGCCAGCACCGCATCCTTGCCCTTCTCAACATCGAACTTGCCGTCCTTGCCGTAGAAGGACGCGTTGTCGAAGGCGATGCCCTGCTTCTGCCCGGACGCCTTCGCACAATACTTTTTCATCGGACAGGTGCATCCGCTCAGTACCGCCATGGCCGTCACCGCGCAAAACGCGCTCACTACTGTTCTTGTCTTCATCTTCCGCACTCCTCTCGTTTGTGATTGTTCTACCCAGCCTGTAACGGGCACGGCACGCCGTGCCCCTACTTCACCACCCACTCCGGCGCACATCGGCTGCGCGCTTCTTCGAAAGTCGGCACCCTTCTGAAATCCGGCGACTCTTTCTGACGCAGATCGCGCCGGCCCCACCAGCTTCCATAATACTGGCAGTTGGTGTCAATCCAATTCGTCAGCGGCAGCAGTTCCGCATCCTTGAGCTTGGCGACCACATCGGCGTGAGCCTTGGCCAATTTCTCGGCACGCGCCTGCTGCGCGGCATCCGCCAGCGTGATCCTGCCGCGGCTGAGCATCGCCCCCAGCACGCTGGTGCGGGCGCCAAACGACCCTGCGGGCAGATAGTCCACGTTGCCGGTCTTAGGGTGGTTCTCGCCGATGACCCGCCCCAACAGGCCGCGGTCGTGATTTCCCTTGCGCCGCTCCGGCACGAGCGCCTCGTAGGAGGCGCTGAACTTGGCCGTCAGGGTGCCCCGAAGATCCAGGTTGCCAGCCAGCTTCTCGCCGTTCCCGTGACACGACACGCAGCGGCGGTCGAACAGCGGCTGCACGTCGCTCGGATAGTGCAGCGGCCGTTGCCCGCGCGCCTCGCCCGGCTGCGGGCCGGGGCGCGAAGGCGCGCGGCGGAACGCCAGCGGCTTTTCCTTGGCCGCGCCGCGCACCAGACCGCTCTGGCGCATCGCGCTCTCGGGCGTTTCATGGCAGCCGATGCACGCGCGCACCTCGCCGGGGCGGTAATCGACAAAGGTGCGCTCGGTCTGAACCGCCCAGCCGTTCGCGTCCAGCGCCTGCAAGAAAATGTTAGCGTCGGCCGGCACCACAAAATGCGCGGAGCCGTCCGTCTCCACCGGCACGATGCCGTGCTGGACCTTGAGCCCCAGGTGCGTGTCTTTGGTGATCACAATGTGCTGCTGGTCGTACTCGTCGCTGTTGGGCTTGTGCTTCGCGGCCCACGGGCGCGGCGCCTGTTCGAGGATGCGGATGTACTTGACCGTGCCGCGCGGCACACCCTCGAGACCATGATACACGTCCGCCACCATGCAGACCGCCTCGTTGCGGCCGGCCAACACGGCGTTCACGGGCGAGGAGGGCACCGGCGGCACCGGCCGCTTCCGGAGCGGCATCGGCCGCCAGCACGACATCGCGGGGTCGCGGTAGAACTCCTTCACCCCGCCGTTTTCGTCAAGCAGATAGAGCCCGTATCCGACCGGGTTGTTCCACCCGCTCCCCGCCGGCTTGTGCGCCACGAGGAGCAGCGAGGCGGAGAGCGGATACGCGTCCGCAAACAGAGGGCCGTTGCCGTTTCCGTCCTGGCCCCAGCCGCCGTCCTGATTCTTGAAGGCGAACCCGCCCTCGCCACGGATATCCACGTACGGCGTCATCCAGGTCATCGGCTCGCGCGTGCGGATCGGCTTGGACATGTCCAGCCGGATCACGGTGCCCACGTTGTTCTGCGGAAAATGCGGCACGCCCATGACCACATAGCCCTGCGCCATGCCCGGCACCGCCCGCCCGAAATTCAGGGTCGGCGGCAGCGCGATGTCATTGCCGAAGACCTCGACGGACGCGGTGCCGTCGGGACGCATCGCCCACAGCCCCTTCACGCTGACCGCCCCCTTGTCGACGTACTCCCAGCGCGTATAGAGAACGCGGCCGTCGGGCAGAAGGGACGGGCCGGTCTCGCTCACTGAACTGTTGCTCAGCTTGATCATGTTCTTGCCGTTGCCGTCCATCCGGTAGAGCACCGTGGTCGTGAAATTGTCCGGCCCGTCGCACAGGATCCCATACTGGCAGCGCGTGGAAACGAACACGATCCCGCCGTCCGGCAGATAGCACGGACTCAGATCATCCGTGCCGTGGTGATAGTTCCCGTCCACCCGGTACAGGCGCACCAGCTCGGCATCGTCCGCCTGCGGAAAGGTCAGCTGGCGCAGCCCCGTGCCGTCGACGTTGACCTCGTACAGGCGGTAGCCGTCCTGCGGTCCTTTCTTCCAGGCGAAGACCACGTGCTTGGCGTCGAACGAGAGGTCGTAGCGCTCAAAGACGCCGGTCGCCATCGCCGGCACCAGCTCGCGCACTTCGCGGGTCTTCAGGTCCAGCACGCACAGGTTCCCGCCCGGCGTCCACGAGCTG
>CAZXVN010000478.1:0-9073 GCA_964643945.1 uncultured Lentisphaeraceae bacterium
GTAAGTCTGACATGGCTATAGGACAGGCGCTGTCAAACAGGTGACCGTGCAACCGGTGGACCGTACTAGCCGACAGCCGTCTACACGCGCCTTATCGACTATTTCTCACGCGCCTCGAAGAACGACGCCAGGAATAGCATGGTCATGTGCCGAAATCCTCACGGCATCATTCACGCGGTCAACCGAACATTCAACTGTGGCCGTTTATCCTTCACTTATCCCAACGGACTGGTGGAATGCTTGAAATTGAACCGTCATTTGTAAGGTGATTTCCATCCTGCTAATAGGTTTGACGCCCATAGGGGTTTACACAGGCCAATTCATGGCACAGCCTATTTTTCAAGCCCTAATGCTGCGGTATTAAAAAGAGCCGAAAGGCGGGTTCGCGTACTTGCCAGCTTTTAGCGATAACAGAGACGTCTCGCGGGCCGCCGTAGCGCACGGTCTCACCCTGCTCGGACATGAACGCGCGTTCAAGGTCATCGTATTCCACGAGCGAGGCGCGCTCGCGGTCGAGACAGCGACGGAACGTGTCGAAACACTCCCGCCCTGTCTCTTTTTCCAATGCTGTAATGACACTCCCCATAAGCTGCTCACTCATCCTCGGCAAGCAAATCTACAACCTGCCCAAGCACGACCGGGAAATCCACCGTCAACGTCTGCCAAACCACCAAGAAATCAACATAGTCATATTCATGGACAATCCTATTCCGCATTCCCCGTATCGCCTTCCACGGTATTTGCGGATGGGCCACCAGCAAGTCTTGACTCAGCCGCCCCGCATGTTCGCCGATCTGCCCAATGACGAAAGCGGAGGCGGAAACCGTCTTCGCGTCGCGCTGAAACTCCTCGTAACTCAGGCCCGAGGTGAAATCGATCCCATCCCTAAGAAAACGGGCGATGCTGTGCAACGCTTTCCTGTCATGTACGTTCATACAGAACAACACCCTGCTTGGCTATCGTTTCGGCCATCGGCGACCCTGCCCTGATTTCAGAAACCTCAAACATGTCTACAGGTTTTCCAAGAACCGCTGAGACCTCTTCAAGCACACCGAAAAAGGGCAACCCCAAAAGCTCGCCCCTGCTGTCGATGACCAAATCAATGTCGCTTTGTTCAGTCGCGCACCCCGCAGCGTACGAACCAAACAAAACCGCACGGTACACGGGTGCCCGTTGAAAAACCGGCCTCAGTGCGTTTCTGAGTTCATCGATGGTGCTTCGGGCAGTCATACGTAGTCCTGTTCTTCACACGATCATTGTCCTGTGATTCTCCCGCTCAGTAGTTGTGGCGGAAATACTCATGAATGCGTTTTTCGCACCCGAACGTCATGGCGATCAGCGCGGTGCGGACCCACATGCCGTTACGCATCTGCCGCCAATACATCGCCCGCGGATCACTGTCCACCGCCGTCGAGATCTCGTCGCGCCGCGGCAGCGGATGCATGATGACGGCCCGCGGCTGCAGCAGCTTCAACTCGTCAGGCCCGAACTTGAACCGGCTGGTGTCGATCTTGGCGCTCTCCCCCTGGGTCGTGTCCCATTCGTCCTGGATGCGCGTCATATACACGGCGTCGGCATGCGGAATCGCCGCGTGAAAATCGTCGGTCCGTTCAAACGTGACGTTCTTGGCCTTCAGCACCGCGAGCACATCCTCGCCGACCTGTAAAGGTCCGGGTGCCACAAAGACCTGCTTGATGTTCGGGTAGTTCGTTAACAGGTACGAGAGCGAGCGCACCGTGCGCCCGCGCAGCAGGTCGCCGCAGAACAGGACTGTGCGGTCACGAAGTCCGCCGCTGCGCTCAAAGCTTCTGAGCAACGTATAGATGTCCAGCAGCGCCTGCGTCGGATGCTGGTCCTGGCCCGACCCCGCGTTGATGATCGGCGTCGGGCGCTCGGAGTTCGACAGCACCCAAGCCATGTGCTCGGCCAAACCCTTCTCGGGCGTGCGCATGATGATCAGATCGAAATACGAGCTGAAGGTGCGCACCGAATCCTCGCGCGACTCGCCCTTGAATTCGGACGAGATCGACGTGTCGCGCACCTCGCCCGTCGAGACGCCGAGAATCTGACACGCCGAGGCGAACGATAAGAAGGTCCGTGAACTGGGCTGTGAGAAGTAGAGCATGGCCCGCTTGTGCGCCACCTGCGATCTCAGAAACTCCGTTCCCGCACGCGTCTTGGCGATGACCCGGATCTCGTTCGCGAGCAACGCCAGCCTCTCCAGCAGCGAATGCCCGAACTGTTGCGCGAAGAGCGTGTGATACGGCACCCCGTCCGCCTGCATCAGATACGGCGTCTTCTCCGCTAAGGACAACGCCTGAAACTGCTCCCACGAAAGGTCGAATATCCGTTTTGACATAACTCCCTCCTTAACACGCGGCCCTACAGCGAAGACAGGTCGCTCAGCGCCGACACGTACAACGCTTTGATCGTGTGCATGCGGTTCTCGGCCTCGTCAAACACTTTGGAGAACGGAGCCTCGAACACCTCGTCCGTCACCTCGAGCGCGCCCGATTCCGCCGTCATCGCCGTCTCATGGTCATGGAACGCTGGCAGGCAGTGCAGAAAAATCAACTCGCCGCCCGCGTGGCCGGTCGCCTCGACAAGTTCCATGTTCACCTGATAAGGACGCAGCAGACGCAGGCGCGTCTCCTTTTTCGCCTCCTCGCCCATCGAGACCCAGACATCCGTGTAGAGCACATTCGCGCCGGCCACGCCCGCCTTGGGATCCGTGCAAAGCTCGACCGTCACCCCGTTCCGTTGGGCCGTCTCGCGGGCTTCTTTGACCAGCACGGGGTCAGGCATAAGCTCCGCAGGCGTGCAGTTCACATAATGCATGCCCGCCTTCGCGCACCCCAGCATCAGCGAGTTCGACACGTTGTTGCGCCCGTCACCGACATACGCAACCTTGAGGCCCTTCAGCCGGCCGAAGTTTTCCAGAATCGTCATCAGATCTGCCAGAATCTGCGTCGGATGATAATCGTCGGTCAACCCGTTCCACACCGGCACGCCCGCATACTTCGCCAGAGTCGCCACGGTCTTCTGGGCAAACCCGCGGAACAAGAT
Organism: uncultured Lentisphaeraceae bacterium; assembly: GCA_964643945.1. Lineage (GTDB taxonomy): Bacteria > Verrucomicrobiota > Kiritimatiellia > RFP12 > UBA1067 > JAHFSX01. The sequence goes on from CAZXVN010000478.1 coordinate 3,067, forward strand.
GCCGTCGAACATCCGTCCCAGCACGCGTGCGGTGTCCTTCACCGACTCCTTGGCGCCGAGATGGATGTCGTTTTTGGTCAGATATTCCGCCGCGCCGCCCTCATCGCGGATCGCCACCCAAGCCGCGTTGCGCGTCCGCGTGGAGCTTTTCTCGAAAATCAGCGCGACCTGGCGGCGCTCCAGCAGGTTGCCGCGGATCCCCGCACGGCGGCGCGCCTTCAAGGCGACCGACAGCTCAATCACATTCAACATCTCCTCGTCCGTCAAGTCGGCCAGCCTCAACAGGGAGCGTCCAAACAGCTCGGGGTTCCATTTCAACATCGATAATACTCCAATTCGGTTTTCATTATAGGCAACCCGTCCCCCCCATACAACTACATTAAGTATCCTTTGCCAGAACCGCCGCGGAACCGCCGAGGGATCAGTTGGGGCGTTGACCTGCAGGCTCCCGGCGTGGTAACATGAAACCAGAAAAACGATAAGCGTTTTGTTGTGTGCGAGGCTGACGGGCTGGCCTTTTCGCCCGTATCGTTGGCTTCTGGGCTGGCGGACACCCCACACGCAGACAAGCGGCTTTCGCTTCTATAGCCGAGAGGGGCACGAATGAGTTTCAGGCGATGTCCCGGGAGTCTGGCGTTTGCACAGCCGAAAATCGAGCTGGTGCGTTGTCCGCACTGTGGCGATGACGTCGAGGTCTGGACCGACGAGGCCGAGGGGAAGTGTGCGAACTGTGGCCGTGCCATCTGCCGCACGACCACGCAGTCCTGTGTTGACTGGTGTAAGTACGCGCGTGAGTGTCTCGGCGAGGAGGGGCACAAAAAGTATCAGGACATGAAGAGCCGGCTACGGAAAGAGACGCTTCTCAAGGCGGCAGACGCGCACATGGCTGATGAGCACCAGCGTGCGCTGGCCCGGGCCAGAGTCGGGTTTGCCGAGCAGATTCTCCGTCGCGAAGCGGCTGCCGACCCCAATGTCGTGATAGCCGCTGCGGCGTTGTTCGCCGTGAGCCGGCCCGGATCCGCTGGCGGCGATGCCTGCACGCGTGCCGCAGCCACGCAAGAAGAAGAACCGCCTTCGGCTGCGGATGAGATCCTGCACGAATTGGGTTATCCGGAAGGCTTCGTCAAGGAGGTTGACGGCATCCTCCGTCACCAGCGCGAGCCCGGCGCGTCAGACAGCATCAACTTCCGCGTCGTCCGCGAGGCGGAAGCTTTTGCCCGGAGCGCTGCGGAGGCGAAGCGCCAAGAGCCGGGATAATCGGCAGGGGTCTCGGGTACGGTCCGCCCTCTGCGAGAGGGCTTGTTCCGTGCGACGTTCACACCGTCAATGACGGGTCACGGGCGGACGAGGAGGCCGGGGACGTGCAGAACGGAACGCTCGGCCAAGGACTGCAGCGGAATCCAGTACACGCCCAGAACGAGCACTGCCGCCGCGAGCGCGAGCGCGAGCAGGGTGTGCGACCGCGCTGCGGTGAGCGGTCCGGCAGCGTCGGGTTCGGGCTGAAGCAGGAACATGGCCTTGATGATCCGCGCATAGTAGTAGAGCGAGATGGCCGAGTTGAGCACGGCGACCACGGCCAGCGCGTAGTACCAGAAACCAGCCGTTTTCAGGAGCGCGGCGAAGACGTAGAACTTGCCGACGAACCCGCCTAACGGCGGAAGCCCCACCAGCGAGAGCAGAAAGACGGTCATGGTTATCGCCAGCAGCGGGTTGCGCTGCGCGAGTCCGTGGTAGGCGGCGATGTCCTCGCGTCCGCCCGTGTTGTCCCGCACCATAACGACCACGAGGAAGGCTCCGAGATTCATGCAGAGGTAGATGCCCAGGTAGAACATCACGGCCGCGATTCCTGCTGTGGAGCCGGTCGCCACCGCCGCCAGCATGTAGCCCGCGTGCGCAATGCTGGAGTAGGCGAGCAGCCGCTTGACGTTGTTCTGGCCGATGGCCGCCAGATTGCCCAGCGTCATCGTGGCCGCCGCGATGATGCCGAGGAGCGCCGCCCAGGGTGCTGCGGCGAAGCCGAGAGCCACGCCGAAGAAGCGAATCAGCACGGCAAACCCGGCCGCTTTCGGGCCCACGGACAGCAGCGCGCTAACCGGCGTCGGCGCGCCTTCGTACACGTCGGGGCACCACAGGTGGAACGGCACCGCCGCGATCTTGTAGAAGAGCCCCGTGAACACCATGATCACCGCTAGAGAGGCCGCCCACTTTTGCGTGGTTCCCGCGCCGAGCAGTTCGGCCAGCGTGGGCCCGAAGGCGTGAATGTCCAGCCGTCCGGTCAGGCCGTACACATACGAGAAGCCAAACAGCATCACGGCCGAGGCTACGGCGCCATACAGGACATACTTCAAGGCCGCTTCCGCCGAACGTTTGTTGCGCGTGCAGAACGCCGTGAGCACGTAGGAGGTGATCGACACGAACTCCAGCGACAGGACAATCATCAAGGCATGCGTCGCGCTGGCCAGCAGGCACATGCCGAGCGTCATGGCCAGCAGCAACAGGTAAAACTCGCTGGCGCGGGGTTCTTCGACCTCGTGCGACGCCCACGACAGCAGGACGACGATGCCGGCCCCGGCGATGAAAAGCAGCTTGAAGTAATTTGAGAACGGATCGACAACGGCCATTCCGGAGAAGACCGGCATGTCGGACGTGACGGTATACACCAGCCCCGCCACAGCCAACCCGGCTGCCGCCAGCGTCCCCAGCGCAACCGCGACCGCCGTGCCCCCGCGCCACAGGGTGCGCTTCATCAGGACCAGATCGGCCGCCAGCAGCAGAACGATGCCCAGCGCCAGCAGCGCTTCCGGCAGGTACAACTTCATGCTTTGTATCAGAACTTCCATAGAGAGGCCTCACGAGCCGACAGGCGGCACCATCCGTACGATATCCATGAGCGCGTGGAGCGACGTGTTCATCAGGTTAAAGAGCGGCAGCGGATAAAAGCCGAAGAGCACCACAAGTGCCCCGAGTGGATATAAGGTCATGCGCTCTCTCCAGTTGAGGTCTCCGATAGCCCTCCACTTCTCGTTCAGCGGCCCTAGGAACATGCGCTGGATCGTCCACAAATAGTACGCCGCAGTGATGATCACGGAGGTCGCGGAGATGATCGTGATCACGCGGAACTGCACGAAGGATCCGATCAAGACTAAAAATTCCCCGATAAAGCCCGCGAGCCCCGGCAGCCCCAGGCTGGCCATGAACGCCAGACCCATCACGCCCGAATACTCGGGCATTTGCTGGGCCAGCCCGCCGAACCCGTAGATGTCGCGCGTGTGGGCGCGGTCGTAGAGAACCCCGGCGATGAGGAACAGCATCGGCGCGATCAGGCCGTGCGTGACCATCTGGTAGACGGCGCCGGTGACGGACTGGGGTGTCATGGCTGCCAGGCCCAGCAGCACAAAGCCCATGTGGCTGACAGAGGAGTAGGCAATCATCTTCTTGAGGTCCCGCTGGGCGAGGCAGACGAACGCCGCGTAGACGATGTTGATCATCCCGAAAACAGCGATGGCTGGAGCTGCCCAGGTTGCGGCCTCGGGCAGAATCTGGAAGTTGAAACGGATCATGCCGTACGCGCCCATCTTCAGCAGCACGCCCGCCAGAATGACGGAGATCGGCGTGGGCGCTTCGACATGTGCGTCCGGCAGCCACGTGTGGAACGGGAACATCGGGACCTTGATGGCGAAGCCGATGAACAGGCCGACAAAGACGATTTTCGAGAAGGCGATCGTGAGAATCGGGGCTGACTGCGCGAACAGCCCCGCCTGTCCCTGCGCGGAGAGCGTCAGGATGTTGAACGTGTGCAGGGTCGCGGTGCCGTCGGCGAGGGTCCCGGGGCCGGAGGCGAAGTACAGCGCGACCATGCAGAGGAGCATGAGGACCGAGCCGGCCAAGGTGTAGAGGAAAAACTTGATCGCCGCGTATTCCTTGCGCGGCCCACCCCAGATGCCGATGAGAAAGTACATCGGCAGAAGCATGAGCTCCCAGAACACATAGAACAGGAAGAAGTCCAGGGGGCAGAAGGTCCCCAGCATCCCCGTCTCCAGCAGCAGGAACAGCGCCATGTAGCCGGGCACCTTCTTACCGCTGAAATGAGCCCCCTCGATTTTTCCAAGCCAGGGGAGCGAGGCGATCAGGGCGATGAACGAGATCAGTGCGGTGAGCAGGACCAAGGCGACCGAGATGCCGTCGACGCCCAGGAAGTACTCGATGCCGAACGGCCGCACCCAGACGAAATGGTGGACGAATTGCGGCTGGAGGGAGGTGGTGTCGAAACCTTTCCAGAGCCCGCTTCCGAGCAACAGTACGGTCAGCGTCGAAAGCAGCCCCGTCAAACGACAGGCGTTGTCGAGCAGGCTTTGCGAAAGCCCCAGCAGGGAACGTAACGCGATCAGCAGGAGAATGACGCCAGCCCCAGCCAGCGGGAGGAAGATCATCCACGTAAGCAGCGTTGATGTGGTGAGGGTGTCCATGGTGTTTATGTCTCCGTTACGGAATCAGCAGATACGTCGTCAGAACCAGCGCGATGCCACCGAGCACGATGGCGTAGAGGTACGTTTGAATGTTCCCGGTCTGGAGTCGACGAAGCACCTGCCCGCCGCTCTGGATGAGCGAGGCCGTGCCGTTCACCGCGCCGTCCACAATGCGGGTGTCGGTCGCGCCGTGCAGCCAGGCGAGGCCGCGTGCGACGGGTCCCGCCAGATTGACAAGGCCGTCTACCACGCGGCGATCAAACCAGTCGCAGATCAGCCGTAGCCGCAAGACGGGGGCGACGACCAGCGCGGCGTAGATCTCGTCGACGTAGTACTTGTTAAAGACCAGGCGGTAGGCGCGCCTCAGGAACGGGTTGGGGGCGTCGAGGAGCCTTTGCGGCAGGGGGTTCGTGTGGCCGCAGTAGAGCCAACGTGCCAGCAGCCACCCGCCGAGGGCCAGACAGACCGACACGGCCATCAGCGTCCATTCGGCGCGGGCGCCATGACCCGCCGAGGCAATCCATCCGGCGGACTCCTCAAAAACCGGCTCAAGCCAGTGGTGGAGATAATTGGGGAGGTGCCACACATGCGGCAGCCCGATGAGGCCGCCGAGCAGAGAGAGCACCGCCAAGGCGGCAAGCACCCCCGTCATCGATGCCGGGGACTCGTGCGGCAGGGCCGCGGGATGTCCGGCGTGGCCGTGCCCCGCATCGTGCCCGGCAAGGTCGGCGTCCGGGTCTGCCCCGTGGCCGTGCGCCGGCGCCCCGCCGCGGTACTCGCCGCTGAAGGTCATGTAATAAGACCGGAACATGTAGAACGAGGTGCAGAGCGCGCCGACGGCCGCCAGCGCCCAGACCATCACGCCCCCGCCGGGCAGCAGCAGGTTGCCCGCGTCAAAAGCTTTCCACAGGATCTCGTCTTTCGAAAAGAACCCGGCTGTTAGCGGGAAGCCTGCGATGGCGCAGCAGGCGGCAAAGTAGGTCGCGGCCGTTACCGGCATCAGCTTGCGAAGTCCGCCCATCTTCCGCATGTCCTGCTCGTGATGGCAGCCGAGGATCACGCTGCCCGAGCCGAGGAAGAGGCAGGCCTTGAAGAAGGCGTGGGTCATCAGGTGGAAGATGCCCACCCCGTATGCGCCGACACCCACGGCGATGAACATGAAGCCGAGCTGGCTGACGGTCGAGTAGGCCAGCACCTTCTTGATGTCGTACTGGAAAAACCCGATCGTCGCGGCAAATACGGCCGTGATCGCGCCGACCAGAGTCACCCAGGTCATCAGGAAGGGGCTGAGCGCGAAGATGAAGTGTAGCCGCGCCACCATGTAAACGCCCGCGGTGACCATGGTGGCCGCATGAATCAGGGCGCTCACCGGCGTGGGGCCCGCCATCGCGTCCGGCAGCCACACATACAGCGGGATCTGGGCGGACTTGCCCATAGCGCCCAGGAAGAACAGCAGGCCGACGAGGGTGACGAGCCCTATTCCTAACACCTTCCTGTCCCGCAGCGCTTCCCGCACGACGGGCCGGGCGAACTGCTCCTGA
>CAZXVN010000479.1:0-4963 GCA_964643945.1 uncultured Lentisphaeraceae bacterium
GCCATGCGGGAGGTTGCAGAATCGGGGGGTTCTTGAGCTTGGAGGATGAGCTGGTGGCGAACGGCGTCCCCAAGCCGACGACCATCGCATGGCCTGTCTTTGCGGTGAACAAGGATACTTATCCGGAGCTGGTTGCTGCCGGATATACGTTCGGGCGCGGCGGCCATTTCCGACCCTACCGGCCGACGGTGGACAACCCGTTTGACATTCCGTGCCTGGGCGCGGGCACCCTCGAGGATTTCGTCAAGAGCGTGCGGCAGGCGGCCGGCGGGAAGATCGTCACGCTGTGTTATCACGGCGTGCCGGACATCGAACATGCGGCGTGTTCGTTAGACCCCGCGGTCTTCAAGGCGCAGATGCAGTACCTCAAGGACAACAACTACAAGGTCATCGCGCTGCGCGACCTGGCCGAGTACATCGATCCGGCCAAAGCCGCGAAACTTCCGCCGACTTCAAATGACTACAAAGAGGCGGGGACGTCTGCGCTGGCCAGCGAGGCGAAACCTGCTGTTGCGCCAAGCATGCCCAAGCCCGCGAACCCGCCGCCGCCAGCCGCCAAAGCCGCAGAGGTGGCAAAGCATCAGGCTCCTGTTGTTACGCCGATTAAAGCCGGCCAGCCGAACGTGTTCACGTGGAACAAGGCTGAGGCAGGCAACTGGAGCGATGGCTCGAAATGGTCCAACAATCTGGCAAACGGCTCTGCGCCGGTCGCTGCCGGTCAGTCTGATTATGTCTTCAACTTTGAGAAGCCGGGCAACTATGCAGTGGCGAATGATTTGAACGAAAACTTCATTGTCAATCAGCTGAACTTCAAAGGGCCGTCCGTGAAGATTGAAGGCAAGAGCCTGGCGTTTACAGCCAATGGCGCATCGGCCCAGCCGCGGATCAGCCAGCCCTTGCAGGGGGAGGCAACGCTTGCGGTGCCTGTCAAGCTCGCCGGCCATTTGACCGTGGACGTAGCGTTCAGGGACGGGCGGGTGATTCTGCCCGGCCTGGTTTCGGGCACCGGGAGTTTGATCAAGAACGGGGACGGCTGGCTGAGGGTTGACAATCAGAAAAACACGTTCAGCGGCGGCACGGTTATCAACCGCGGCGGTATCGCCATGAATGTGGCGAACGAAGGGCTTGGCTCCGGACCGATCACGCTGAATGCCGGCGGGTTCCTCGGGCTTGAACATATTAACGGGACAAACCCGCTGATTTTGAACGGGGGTACGATTCATGCCGGCAATGGCTTCGGTGACAGCTGGAGCGGAACCATCGCCCTGAATGGCAATACGGAAATGACTTCTTATGCGGATTTCGTACTCAGCGCCGCAATGAGCGGGCCGGGCGGGTTTACCCACATTGGAGGCCTTGGCGCATTCGGGCCGTCAAACAGCGGACAGATTACGCTCTGCGGAACCAACACCTACACCGGCCCGACCATTGCCCTGCGGGGCACGTTGCGAATCATGAAAGCCGCCTCGCTTTACAATGGCGATGCGTCGAAATGGACGCCTGCGAGAATCACGGTCGCCCCCACGGCCACGCTGCGGCTCTGCGTCGGCGGGCCCTGCGAATTCATCGGCGCGCAGATCGATGCGTTTTTCAAGAATCTGACGGCCGCGATCAATAACAACGGCCTGATGGAGCGTGCGGTGCTCTGCCTGGACACGTCCAACGCCAAGGAGGCCGTAACGGTCTCGGCCAACCTGTCGGATTCTAAAGGCCCCGGCGGCGGCGCGTTCCTGCTCAAGAAGTGCGGCGCAGGGGCACTGTTGCTTTCAGGCAAGAACACCTATACCGGCCAGACGATCCTGGAGGGCGGAACGCTGAGCGTCTCGTCGCTCAACAGTGTCAACAAAGGCAAGCCCAGCAGCAGCCTGGGCGCGCCGACCGACATCGAGGCCGGAGAGCTCGTCATCGGCAGCGGCGACGGCGAGTGCGGCCTGACCTACACCGGCACGGGCGAAACCTCTGACCGCGTGATGAATCTTGCGGGAAAGAATTTCACCGTTACGTTTGATCAGTCCGGCACAGGCCTGCTGAAGCTCACCAGCACCTTCGTGATCTCGGGGCACAGCGCCAGCAAGACGATCATCCTCAAGGGCGACACCGCCGGCGCTGGCGAGGTCGCGGGTAATCTGTTCAATCCGCATGACCGTGGCGGCAAGGCGACCACCGCGGTCACCAAGTCCGGCACCGGCACCTGGACGCTCTCCGGCGTCAACAGCTACACCGGCCCGACAACCGTGACCGCCGGTACGCTGGCGCTCGCCACACCTCGCAGCCTTGGGGAGAAGACCGATGTCTCAATTGCCAATGGCGCGACATTGGCGCTGAATTTCAAAGGCGAAATGCGCGTCGCTAAACTTCTGCTCGAAAACAAGCCGCAACCCGCTGGCACCTACAGCGCGGCAAATGCGGCCACGTTCATCAAAGGGTCGGGCGTCCTGAAGGTCAAGTAATGAAAAATGACAGAGCCATCATTCCTCCCCCCAGTTGGATTCACGTCAGTTGCCTTGTTGTTTTTTTGGCAAGCAATAGTTTTGTTCATGCGGTTGTGGATTTTCGCACAGACATCAAATCTGTCGACCGCAGCCTGAGTTGGAATCTGGGCCCGACCGGGATGCGCGGTTGCCTGAACGCGCCTCCCGGCCCGGCGGAGCGTTACCCGGGCGAATCGCGTCTGAACTTCCTTCACAGCCAATTGACCACCACCAGCCGCCAGATATTGGTCATCGACGTGGGGCCGAAGACGCCGGCCGACGGCGTGATGCAGGTGGACGACGTGATTCTGGGTACGGGCGGAAAACTCTTCGACAACGATGCTCGGCAGAGCCTGGGCCGGGCGATCACCGAAGCGGAGAAGGAGACTAACAAAGGAGTTTTGGCCTTGACTGTCTGGCGAAAAGGGCAGACACAACAAGTGCAACTCAAACTCAAGGTCATGGGAACGTACAGCAGTACCGCGCCCTACGATTGTCCGAAGTCTAAGCTGATTTTGGCTGACGCCTGCAAGGTCCTTGAGAAGGAATTGGCGAGCGACGGTTCCGGCGGCTTCGAGTGCGTCAAAGGGCTGGCGCTGCTGGCGACAGGCAACCCGGAATACTTGCCCAAGGTTCAGAAATTCGCCCGGACTCTTGCGGCCCGGGAGCCGGTTCTGGGCGAGGGGTGCGACTCCTGGGGGTGGGGCTACAAGAATGTGTTTCTCAGCGAGTACTATCTGCTGACTGGCGACAAGGAGGTGCTGCCTGCGATCCGGGCTTACACGCTTGGGCTTGCCAAGGGGCAGAGCCTTTTCGGAACCTTCGGCCACGGCGGTGCGGGCAAGACCGCCGAGGGCAAGCTGCATGGGTCGATTCCCTGGTACGGGGCGCTCAACAACGCCGGCCTGATCGCCAACATCGGCATCGTGATGGGCAAGAAGTGCGGCGTGTCAGACCCCGAGGTGGACGCGGCCATTGGACGGGGCTCTAAATTTTTCGCCTACTTTGTCAACAAAGGGTCGATCCCTTACGGTGAGCACGAGCCTGAGCAGATCCACGACAACAACGGCAAAAGCGCCCTCTCAGCGCTGCTGTTCGAACTGCAGGGCAACCGGACAGCCGAGGCGCACTACTTCGCCAAAATCTCGACGGCCGGATACCTCAACCGCGAGGTCGGACATACGGGACAAGGGTTCAGTTATCTCTGGACCGCGCTCGGCGCCAATGTGGGCGGGCCTGAGGCTGCGGCTGCATTTTTCAAGGAGGCCGCCTGGCACTTCGACCTGGTGCGGCGCTGCGACGGCGACTTCACGTATGATGGCGGCGAGCAGTGCGGTCCCGGCCAGAAGAGCGGCGCGGGCAACACCTATTTCGGCAATGCGTCCTACGCCGGCATCAGCCCCGCCGCCACCTACGTCCTGACCTATTCGCTGCCGCTGAAAAAGCTCTGCATCACCGGACGGGAGGCCAAGCCCGCCACCTGGCTGAGCAAGAAGGAGGTGGCGGAAGCCATCGCTTCTGGACGTTTCCAACTAGACCGCGCCAAGAAGACGCCCAAGGAACTCGTGGCGGCGCTGGGCGACTGGTCGCCCATGGTGCGAGGGTGGGCGGGCGAGGAGCTGGCCCTGCGTTCCGAGGCCAAGGCGATGGTGCCCGAGCTGATCGCTCTGGCAGACGGCAAGGACGCGAACGCGCGGCATGGCGCTTGCCGCGCATTAGGAGCGATCAAGGAGGCCAGCGCGCTGCCCGTGCTGGGACGCCGACTTTCCGATCCTGACCTCTGGGTCCGCGCTACGGCTGCCAAGGCGCTCAAGAGCTTCGGCGGCGCGGCCGGCCCGCAGGTGACCGTTATGCTCACGGCGATGGCGGCGAACGCCAAGCCGCCGGAGCCCATCAACGCGGATGATCCGCTGCAGTTCGCCAACGGCTTCCTGGCAGAGGCCCTGTTTGAAGGTCCCCTGTGCGAGGCCGCCAGCAAGGCTCCCAAGAACCTGCTTTATCCTGCGGCGGCAGCTGGTCTGGAATTGCCGGCCGGGATGTGGCGGGCGAAGGTCGGCGAGCTTCTGCGCGAGCGCCTGACCCTCGCGGACGTGCAGGCCCTGGCCCCTCAGATCATCGCTTCGATCCGCCAAGAGTCTCCGGCTGACCGAATGTTCTCGGTGATCCCACCCGGCGACGGCATGCGGGCCTTCGCCAAGTATCATGTGCGTGAAAACATACGCCTCGCGCTGGATAACGTGAACGGCTCGGGCTGGGTCCGTGACGCCGCCCTCGAGGTTCTGCCGAAGTATGGCGACGAGGCCCGCTGGACGCTATCCCGCCTGCAGCAGTTGCTTCTGAGTTGGGATCCCAAGAGCGACGGGTATGTGCGGCTGGTCAACTGCGTGAACGCGATCCGGAACGCCACGACCGCGCCGGTCCTGGTCTCGGCCCTGCCCGCAGACCCTTCCCAGGCCGTGGCCTCTGCGGCCGCCAAGGCCGTCACCCGCGTG
>CAZXVN010000480.1:0-1570 GCA_964643945.1 uncultured Lentisphaeraceae bacterium
CAAAGCGGCTGGTCGTTTCTGTATCCGGCGATTAGCGCCGTGTTCCTGGCTGGATTCTTTTATCGCCGGGCCAATGCCCGCGGCGCGATGCTGGCATTGATCGCCGGGCCGATTTGGGCAATTGTCTTCACCGTGGCGGAGAACTTGCAGTGGCTGCCGTGGAAGCCCATTCCCTTCCTGTTCCGCGCCGGCGTTGATTTTGTTGTGTGCTGCCTGATCGTGTGGCTGTTCCGCACGAAAGGTGAAATCCCGCAACGCGCGATCATTGACCGCACGATGCCGGCAGATGTGGCTGCGCAACTTGCGGCCATTCCGTGGTACAAGTCGTTCGGCTTCTGGGGTACGCTGCTGGTACTTTCCGTGATTGCCTTGTTTATCCGTTTCTTCTGAGTGATAAGGCGGGCGTTGAGGGCATAGGTGTTAAGCTAAGAATGAAATACTTTTTCGCAAAAGCCGCAAAGGAGTTTCTAAATGATATCGAAACGAGAAGTTGTCAGAAAAGTTTTTGCCGGCCAGCGGCCGCCTTATGTGCCGTGGCACTGCCAGTTCACGAAAGAGCCATGGGAGATGCTGTGCGCTCACTATGGCAACGCGGATGCGGCGGAAGAGGCGGTGGATAACCACATCCTCGAACTCGGCTCGGCGATTGGTTTCTTCGACGACATCGGTAACAACCGAGTCCGCGACGGATTCGGCGTGGTGTGGGACCGCAGCGTGGACAAGGATATCGGCAATGTCGAGGGTCATGTCCTGCCGGAGCCTACGCTTGCGAGCTATGCGTTCCCTGATCCCTTGGACAAGCGGTACTTTCAGGATATTCCCGTCAGGATCGCGAAACAACCCGATCGCTTCCGCGTGTTCTACTTGGGTTTTTCGCTGTTCGAGCGGGCGTGGACCCTGCGCGGCATGGAGAATCTGATGATTGATTTCATTGATTCGCCGGATTTTGTGCATGAGCTGTTCACGGCCATCGCCGACTACGATATCGCCCAAGTCCGCGAAGCCTTGAAGTATGACATTGATGCGGTCTATTTTGGCGACGACTGGGGGCAGCAGCACGGGCTCATCATGGGCAAGCCTTTTTGGGATGAATACATCAAGCCGCAACTCCGACGTATGTACGGGGTGGTGCGCCAGGCTGGAAAATTCCAGATGATCCATTCGTGCGGGGATGTGGACGAACTCTTTGACGATCTGGTGGAGCTGGGTCTCAATTGCTTCAATCCCTTCCAGCCGGAAGTCATGGATACCACCGCCCTGCTGAAAACGTATCGCGGGCGTCTCGCTTTTCACGGTGGACTTTCAACGCAGCGGACGCTACCGCATGGCGCTGAAGCGGAGGTGCGCCGCGAGAGCCGTCGTCTGCTGGAGCAAGGACGCGAAGGCGGCTACATCTTCGCGCCGGCGCACGCGGTCGAGAGCGACGTGCCACTGGTTAATATTCTGGCCTTCCTCGACGAGGCGCGCCTTGCTTGTCTGGGAATAAATTAAGCCCTGAACTATGGCCACTGAATTTTCGTATTTTTACGAGAATTTCAAAAGTTGTTGAAAGTGCAATTGTGGCCAGACC
>CAZXVN010000481.1:0-1976 GCA_964643945.1 uncultured Lentisphaeraceae bacterium
GTGAACGGGATGAAGATCCGTCTGGAACACGCAACACGATTGGTGTATGATTTTCCAAGTGTAAAACGTTTTTCTGGGAACGGGGGTGGTGTGCGACCCGTGATCGAGAAGAGAGGAATAACCGTTTCCGGCTGGCCGGAAACAACAGAGGAGCAGGGAAGTCCATGAGCAAAAAGAACATCGAGGCGGCGTACAAACTTGCGTGTGAACGGTATGCGGAGCTGGGGGTCGACGTCGACGCCGCACTGAAGAAACTGCTGAAGATTCCGGTCTCGTTGCACTGTTGGCAGGGCGATGACGTGCGCGGTTTTGAAAACCCCGACGGCGATTTGACGGGGGGCATTCAGGCGACCGGCAATTATCCCGGGCGTGCGCGGTGCCCGCAAGAGTTGCGTGGCGACATCGAGTTCGTGCTCTCGATGGTCGGCGGCTCGCACCGCGTCAATGTGCATGCCTGTTACGCGGAGTTCGAGAAGGGCCAGAAGGCCGATCGCGACGAGCTGCAGCCCGAGCACTTGAAGAACTGGATCGCCTGGGCAAAGAAGAACAAGCTGGGCATGGACTTCAACCCCACGCTCTTCTCGCATCCGATGTTCAACGGCTTTTCGCTCTCGAGCCGCGACAAGAAGGTTCGCAATTTCTGGATCGCGCACACGATCGCCACGCGCCGCATCGCGGCGGCTATCGGCAAGGCGCTGGGTTCGCCCTGCGTGAACAACGTCTGGATTCCGGACAGCTACAAGGATATCCCGGCGGACCGCGGCACGCCTCGCAAGATTCTCAACGATGCGCTGGACGCCTGCTTTGCCGAGAAACTTGATCCTAAGCATATGCTCGATGCGGTGGAGTCCAAGCTGTTCGGTATCGGCGGGGAAAGCTATACGGTCGGGTCGCACGAGTTCTACATGGGGTATGCCGTGAAGAACCAGAAAGTGCTGACGCTCGATGCCGGGCATTTCCATCCAACCGAGACCATTTCCGACAAGCTCTCGTCCTGCTTGCTGTTCGTGCCGGAAATCCTGTTGCACGTCAGTCGCGGGGTGCGGTGGGATAGCGACCATGTGGTGATTGTGAACGACGAGCTGATCGCCATCGCGCAGGAGCTGGTGCGTTTGGATCAGTTTAAGCGCGTGCATATCGGGCTCGACTACTTTGATGCGAGCATCAACCGCATCGCGGCTTGGGTGATCGGCGTGCGGGCCATGCAGAGGGCTTTGCTCTACGCGCTGCTGGAGCCGCTCAAGCTGATGGTGAGTGCCGAGGTGAGCGGCGACCTGACCTCGCGTCTGGCCTGGATGGAGACCGCGAAGACCCTGCCGTTCGGCGCGGTCTGGGACGCGTTCTGCGTATCCGAAGACGTGCCGCTGGAAACGGAGTGGCTCAAAGAGGTCAAGGCCTATGAAGCCAATGTGTTGGCGAAGCGGTAGGAAGCATGGATATCCTCACGGCCATCACGGAATTGTCGCACGCCTTCGGAACGGCTGAGTACGTCAAAGCGGGCGGGGGCAACACCTCATGCAAGACCGCGGCTACGTTGTGGGTGAAGCCTTCCGGCACGACGCTGGCGGGGCTTAAGCCCGAGACGTTTGTGGCGATGGACCGTGCGGTGTTGTCTCGTCTGTATGCGGCGGTTACGCCCGCCGACTCGGCTGCGCGTGAGGAACTGGTCAAAAACATGATGGCGGCGGCGGTCAAGCCAGAAACGCCGGGACGCGCTTCGGTGGAGGCTCCGCTGCACGACTCGATCACGGCGCGGTATGTGGTGCATACGCATCCGGCGGTTGTCAACGGGCTGACCTGTGCGGTGGGTGGACATGCGGCCGTGACGCGGCTCTTTCCGGACGCGCTGTGGGTGCCCTATGTCGACCCGGGCTATACCCTGTGCATGGAGGTGCGCCAAGCGATCCAACGTTATCAGGCTGAGCGCGGTGCCGAACCTGCGCTGATGTTTCTTGAGAACCACGGGGTCTTTGTTT
>CAZXVN010000482.1:0-3263 GCA_964643945.1 uncultured Lentisphaeraceae bacterium
GGGCACTCCGCGGCATCCACCGTGGCTCTCGCGCGATCCGCACGGGTCTGAAAGCCCTCCTGCACAAGGGCGACTTGACGGTGCGCGACCTCGACGCCGTCTTGGGGGCAGGGCCGTTCGGCAACCATCTCGGCCGTGAAAACGCCTTTGGCATCGGCCTGCCTCCGCCCCTCCACTTCCTCTCGATCCACTTCATCGGCCACGCCTCGCTCACGGGTGCAATGCGCGTTTTGTTGGCGCAGGCCGAATTTGCCCGCGCCCAGACGATCCGATCCCTGACGACCCACGTGGAGCTGGCCTCTGAGCCTCGCTTCACTGACCTCTTTATGGAACACCTGTTTTTTCCAGAGTAACGACTCGGCAGGAAAAGAAACGCGCATGGTCAGTTTTCTCGCAACAATCACTATCAGCCTGCCCGAGTCGCTCAGGTACGGCACGCTGTTGCATTTTGCGTTTTCGCTGGCCGTCTGCTTGCACCTGCTCAGCAAACCCCGCGACGCCCGCACCTCACTGTTGTGGATTTTTTTCACCACGGCGTTCCCGGTCATCGGCCCGCTGGCTTATGTGCTTTTCGGCATTAATACCATTCCGAGTAAAAGCTGGAAGAAACAATCTTCAGACCAGATCTTCCAGAAACGCCAAAAACGAACCATACGCCTCAATCGTTTTTCCGACTCCTTGCCTGTGCAAGAAACCGCGCCAACACCCTCGTCCGACAACGGGATGTATGTCGCCCTCAACCTCATCCTCGATCAGCTTTCGCGCAACCACCCGCTGCTGGACGGTAACAAGGTGCAACTGATCGAATCGGCCGAGCAGGCGCTGGAAGAGATGTTCCACGCGATCCACAGCGCCCGCAAACACATCCATCTTTCGACCTATATCTTCAACGACGACCGTATCGGCCAACGGCTGATGTCGATCCTCGTCGAACGCGCTCAGTCTGGCGTCCACGTGCGCGTGCTGTACGACGCCTTCGGTTCCGCAGGTGCAAACCTGCGCCTGTTCTTCTGGCGTCACCGCCATGTCCCCAATTTGCATATCATCGGCTTCTCACAAGCCAACATGCTTAAACGCAAGTTCCAGCTCAACCTCCGTAACCACCGTAAACTGCTGATTATCGACGGCACCTGCGCCTTCACCGGCGGCGTCAACTTCCATGACGTCTACCTGCCGCACGACAGCCAGCCCGGCACCATCGACTACCACTTCAAACTCCGCGGACCGGCGGTGCTCGAACTCCAATACACCTTCCTTCGCGACTGGTACTACATGACCGACGAGCCGACAGATAAGCTCCTCGACAAAACCTATTTTCCAGATCCCGAATATGTGGGCGGCCACATGATCCGGCTCCAGAACAGCGGCCCGACACAGGATGAAACCGGCACCGCGCTCGACACTTTTTTTGCGGCGATCAACCTCGCACGCAAACAGATCCTGATTGTCACGCCCTATTTCGTCCCGCCCGAAGCCCTGATCCTCGCTTTGCGGCAGGCCGCCTTCCGAGGCGTGGATGTGAAGGTGCTGGTCCCCTCCGTCAACAACCACCCCACCCTGCGCTTCGCCTCGCACGCGCTTTACACGTCGCTGCTCATCGCGGGCGTGCGCATCTACGAACGCCAGCCGCCCTTCATCCATGCCAAGGCCGCGATTTTTGACGATGCGGTGTCCATTTTCGGCAGCGTCAACTTTGATCCCCGCAGCTTTTTCCTGAATTACGAGACCAACCTCGTGGTATTCAACGCCGACTTCGCCGCGCGTGTAAAAAGCGCGATCCTCAACGACCTCTCATACGCTCAGGAAATCCTCTATGCAGAATGGCTCCGTCGTCCCAAGCTAACGCAACTCGTCGAAAACTTCTTCAACCTCTTCCATCCCATCGCCTGAGCCAACTGTAAAAAGGCAATAAAAATTTCACGGCGCTTGCCTTATCCCGGCGGAACCGCTATTGTATGTGGCTCACAAACCAGCACGGACTGCCGAGTGGCTCCCCCGTGCAGAAGCGAAGACGCATCCGGTTTACAGGATCGGACCGTCAAAGCGGATTAATCTGGGCAACACCGGAACGTGCCACCTGTCAGACGAATGTCTGCGTCGGCGGCATGTCAGTGTCTCGCCCACGAGTTAGAAGGACTCAACATGGAAATGCCTGTTTCGAGCCTCACTGGGCTCACCCTCAAAGACCTGTTAGACTCAGGTCTGCACTTCGGACATCAGACCAAGCGTTGGAATCCCAAGATGAAGCGCTACATCTTCGACAAGCGCAACGGGATCCACATCATCGACCTCACCCAGACCATCACGCTCATCGACGAAGCCGCCGCCTTCCTGCGTGAAATCGCCCTGAGCGGCAAAAAAATCCTTTTTGTCGCCACCAAGAAACAGGCCCAGGACGTGGTCAAGGAAGCCGCCATTGCGTGTGGCCAGTTCCACATGACCGAGCGCTGGCTGGGCGGCACGCTCACCAACAACCAGACGATCCGCAAGAGTGTCAAACGCTTGCGACAGATCGAAGCCATGGGCCGCAACAATAACGGCGTCCTCTCCATCTACAAGAAAGAGGCCGCAAGTCTTCGCCGCGAGTTGGACAAGCTCCAGAAGAATCTCGGCGGCATTGCGGACATGGAAAGCAAGCCCAGCGCAATTTTCATCGTCGACATCTGCCGTGAGCAGAATGCCGTCAAAGAGGCCGTCCGTCTCGGCATCCCTTTGATCGCCATCGTCGACACCAACGCCGATCCCGACCCCATCGAGCATGTCATCCCTGGCAACGACGATGCCGTCCGCGGCATTAAGATGATCGTCGACGCCTTCGCGAAGGTCATCAAGGAAGCCAACGACGAGTATTCTCATATTGCAACCGAGCGTCAGCGTCAGAAAGATGCCGAACAGGCCAATCAGGAAGCCCAAGAGCGCGCCAATCGCAAGGCCCGCAAAGACGCCGGGGGCGAGGTCGCCGACAAAGCCAAGGCCAAGCTGACCGAGACCCGCAAGCGTGCCGCCAAGGCCGCCAAGGATGCGGTTGAAGCCAAGGCCGCCTCGGTCGAAGCCGTTCCGGTCGAAGAGGCTCCTGCTGACGATGCCGCCCCCGTTGCCGAGACGCCTGCCGTCGAAGACGTCCCGGCGGAAGAGGCTCCGGTCGTCGAACCCGTCGCCGCAGAATAACTCAGCTGTCAGAGGTGTCTGGACCGATCCGACACGTCTGACGCTTTCGGACATCAGACCAAGCGTTGGAATCCCAAGATGAAGCGCTACATCTT
>CAZXVN010000483.1:0-8275 GCA_964643945.1 uncultured Lentisphaeraceae bacterium
CGCCGCGCGCCCAGAATGTCGGTCGCATGGACCGCCATCTTAACGGCATCTTCCCAACTGTCGCAAATCTTCGGCTCCGCCAATACCCAGTCATGGATGCCCATGTTTGCCATCGCTCGACACACCGAACCCACATTGCCACTGTACAGCGTGCCCACCAGCACGATCCGGATATTGTTCAACACGTCATCCATGCGCACACCCTTATCAATCAAGGTCGGGATGATAACACGCTGCCGGGTCGCCTGAAAGACACATTTTTCATGCTGCGCGTGAGAACGAAAAAGGATTGCATTCCCACCGTAAACACGCGACACTCTACACCTATGGAAAAGCCTCCGGCCCTCAAGTTTTTCAAAGCTAAATTCGTGTGGCGTGATGTCGCCGACGCTGCCCGCACCACGGTCCGCATGGAGGAGGGCGAAAAAGAACCCGGCAGCGCATGGAAGCGGAACATCCTGCTATCGGAGCACTCGCCTATCCGCCAGATGACCTTCCGCTGGAAGTGGATCAACCTGAAGTACTGGGTCAGCGTACACTTCGTGCGTCACAAGATCGGCATTGAACACTTCGTCAGCACCCAGCGAACCGACCGCACCGGCGTAAACCGCGACGAGACGCCTCAGTCCGCTCTTGTGAACCACGAGTGCTTCGCGAATGCGCAGGCGATCATCTTCATCTCGCGCAAACGTCTTTGTTGCCAAGCCTCGCAGGAGACCACCGCCGCCTGGAAACAGGTGCTCGACGAGGTGAAGAAGCGCGAACCCGAACTCTACAGCGTGTGCGTGCCCGAATGCGTCTACCGCGGCTTCTGCCCAGAGTTCAAAACGTGCGGCTACGCAAACACACAAGCCTTTCAGAAAGCGCTGGAGGCCTACCGCAAAGGTGCCTGAAGATCGGCGGCCGTTTCTGGGTTCGCCCCTATCTGCTACTTACCGTGAAGCATCCGCCAAAACCAGAACCTCACCCGTGCCCAAAAGCCTGAGCGCGACCCGCCCGGACGGAATCCACGCTTCATGTATTCTCGATCAGAAAGCGCCATAAATGAATAATAATACCACACCCCGGCTTTCGACAAAACCGAATAACGCCGATGCAGGTGAACGCCTGCAAAACGTCCTTTCACACCGCGGCGTCGCCTCGCGCCGCCATGCCGCCGATATGATCGCCAACGGCGAGGTCACCGTCAATGGCGCGGTGATCACAGAGCCCGGTTCCCGCGTGAACCCCGACACGGACGATATCCGCGTGCGTGGCGAGCGCCTGCAGAAAGAGACGGAACGTCTGCGCACCATCCTGCTGTATAAGCCCCAAGGGCTCATCTGTGCCGCGGACAGCGCGCAGGGCGAGACGGTCTGTGACCTCATGCGGAAGCAAATCTCCGAACGCCTGGTGCCGGTCGGACGGCTCGACAAAGAAAGCGAAGGTTTGCTCCTGATGTCCAACGACGGCGAACTCACGCAGATCCTGACCCATCCCCGCTACGGTCACACCAAGACCTACATCGCACGGGTGGCCGGCCACATGGAAGAGCGCAAGATCGAATTATTGCGTTCGCGCATGGAGATCGACGGCTACGTCATCCAGCCCGTGGAGGTGGAGGTGCTGAAGGTGGGTCGCGACCATGCGCACAAACTGGCCTTCACACTCACCGAGGGGCGCAACCGCCAGATCCGCAAGATGTGTTCGCAGGCCAGTTTCGTCGTGCTCAGCCTGATACGCGTCCGTATTGGTCCGCTCAAGATCTGCAACATGCAGCCCGGTGAGTGGCGCGAACTCTCGGACGCCGAAATCCGCTCCCTGAAGAAACCGATCCGCGACCGTGTTACCCGCATCCCTGATCCGCCACGGCCGGAGGGTCACGCGTCGGGTCCACGTCCACCGAGGTATGGCGACAGAACACCCTACCCGAAACGGCAGGCTGAACACCCAAAAAAATGAAGGTGAAACGCAGTCCCTACTTTTTGTGCCACACCGGAACAAACAGCACACGTGCGCGCTTTTCACTTCCGTCAGACAAGAGGCCACCCAGCAGACTCCATTGATAGCGCTCCGCCTCGCCACGACCGCGTCGGTGCCACGTCGCCACCAGCGGCACTTGCCAATAGGTGAAATCGGACCTCGCGTCGCCCACATGCCGAAGCAGCCCCCAGCAGGTGCTGACGTGATGCCGGTCCGGCGTGTTTTCGAAATTGAGCAACAGTCCACTTGCCAGGTTGAAGCGAAAAAACTGCTGCCCGCCTTGGATGTCCGCCAAACAGCCTCCCAGCACCTCACACCCGGCGGAATGTCCCTCATAGGTAGGGAAGCGCAGCGGCAAGGGCAGATCCGTCCAGCAGGAACTCAGATACGACGGTGTGATCACGTCTACGCGGGTTTGAAGGGCACTTCCCGCACGCTTGTCGCACGCCACCTGAGGGCAGTCTGCATCGGACGACCAAACCGCGGCCACCAGCCGTCCATCCCTGCGCACACACGCCGGCACACCTGGGGGTCTGTCGCGGAGCCGCTCCTCGACGCACTTTTGGAAAACGCGTGCCAAGCCCGGCCGCTCCCAGTAACTCAGCCAGACGGTTTGCACGACATGGGTGCCGGAATCCTTCACGAGGTAAACGCGGTCGCCCATCCAGCCTTTCAAGAACGGCAGGTGCCGTACACTTCCAAGCTCCTTTTCCTTGAGCCACAACGCGATGCCGAGAACCCCTAAGCTGTTTGTTACGAAGACCTGTTCACCCGCCGCGAAAAGCGATGCGTCCGGCGTGAACGCCGCCGGCTTGAAACCCTTCAGATAACGGCGCTCGGGATAGAGAATCTCGGCCGTCGTCAACGGTATCCGCGAGCGGTACACGCTGTCGATCCCCTGCCAGCCCTCATCGCGGCGGATGCGGTTGCAAAACACCGCGCCGTCCAGATAGGGCCGTACCAAGGTCCCGGTCAGAAACGGCGGACACTCCCCCATCTCCTTGGCGGCATCACGCATATCCAAGCCTCCCATCAGCCGCACGAGTGACGCGCCAAGCGGTGTCGCCGTGTTCAAGGGATATTCCCCGAACACGCTGTCCATGCCGACCAAGACCGCGTCACCCTCGGCCAGCGACGTCAAAGCCAGATTACGGTCAAGTTCGTTCAGCGAGGCTTTCGTCAGCCGGTCTAAATCGACGTGCGCGTCCTCCACCGCATGACAAAACTCATGCACATACACAAACCGCTCCATGCCGGGGAACTTTGCCGCATCCGGGTTAGCGACCGCCATGTTTTCGTCCACATAGGCGACCCGTTTCTTCTCGGGATCATAATACGCAGCCACCTGCTGGCTCATCAACCGCAGATATAAGTCCTTGAGCGAATCGCCGGCCTTGAGAATCCAGAACTGCTGCAACAGCTGCTGCGTATCGGCCAAAAAAGCGCGGTTCTCAGGTTTATCAAGTTCCTTTTCCAGGGCAGCGCGCAGGGCTTCGGGAGTCTCCTGTTCCACAGCCACCTCACGCGTCAACGACAGTCCCCGCAACTGGGCCGCTTCGTTTCGATACCTCAGAAGCTGTGTGGCACGCGAGTCGTTCGTTTTATCCTGTGGAATCGAACTGCACCCGCACAGAACCATTCCAACAAAAAAAAAAGCATAACTACACGAAACAGAAGAATACGGTCGCATTTTTCTCACTTTCTCATGATTTCTTGTTTACTGGCACTTCATGCTTGTAACTTTTTGAGAAATCATAAGAATTTAGCCAATAAACCGCAACCCGAATCGTTCCTCATTATGAAACAAGTGATTCCCGACTTTGAAAACAGTGATGCCGTGTTGTTGAGTGCCTTTGCAAAAGGTGATACCGTGGCGATGGATCAACTGGTGGCCCGTTACCGGTCGGCGTTGTTTTCGTGGCTCTTGGGTATGACCGGCAACCGGGCCGATGCGGAGGACCTGTTTCAAGACGTGTGGTTTCGTGTGATCCGCCACGCCGAGCGTTTCAACGATGTGTCGTTTAAGGCTTGGATGTGGAAGATCGCACGGAATCTGCTGATCGACTTCCGTCGCAAACGGAAACCCGACATGAGTCTGGATGTGGTTGATGACGAAGACGACCATCCGCTGGTGGATCAATTGACCGCAAAGGGCACAGGACCAGCGGAAGCAGTCGAGTTGGATGACATGACGAAACGTGTGATGCGTGCCGTCACGACGCTTCCTGAGGTGCAGCGTGACGTGTTTCTGATGCGTGTGCAAGGAGATCTCTCCTTCAGCGAGATTGCCGAGACGCTGGGCATTCCCTTGAACACGGCTCTCGGGCGGATGCACGACGCCATGACGAAGCTGAAAAAACTGTTGGCGGAGGAGGCTTGAGTATGAAATCACAAACACCTTTCACCGATATCGCCGCTCTGGAAAAAGAGCTGGCCGAAATCGCACCGCTTGTGCGGCAGGGTTTTCGTCAGGTTGGCGGACCTTCTCTGCGGGTGGGTGATGCCATCCAACGGGAGGCGCGTGCCTATGCGGGCCGGAAGAACAGCCGTCGGGTCTGGCCTCTCTACCGGACGGTAGCAACCGCCGCCGGGTTCGCGCTCCTGTTGGGTGGTGCCGTGCAGTTAAATCTGGTTTACCAATCCAGCCACAAAAGCCAAGCGATCCACACTGTCCTCAACATCGGAGCCTCGCAGGCGTCAACCGAACACCCGGTTGAAGGGCCGACAGGCTTGGCGAACCGGCTCCTCGACATTCAGGGCCTGGATGAAGAGGGCTTCTTCAAGACTGAGGGAGAGGAACCTCTTTGGCTGTAGCCCAGAGCTTCTCAATTGCGTAATAGGCCCGTGCTTCGGGCGAAAAAACATGCACGACGGCATAAATATAATCGACGACCACCCAACCACTGTCAGATTCGCCTGACTTCCGGTAGGTCGATACCCCCAGTTCCTTCATTCGGCGCTGGGTCTCTGCAATCAACGCCTTGAGATGCGGAGCCGCAGTGCCGGTCGCCACCACATAGTACTCCGTCACGGAGGAAAGTCCACGCACATCAAAAATGCGTATATCCTTGGCCTGTTTCGCATCCAACGCCCAAGCCGCCTCAATCGCAAGCTGTTCTGAGTTAATGGTCACTCCTTCTTTTTACCTGTTGCCGCATACAAACCGCCGTTCTGTATATACCTTTCCACAGCGGGACATACAAGATAGCGGATCGATCTTCCCTCTGCAATTCTTCTCCTGATCTCCGATGAAGAAATGTCGCACAGCCGTCCTTGGATCACCTTGTCCAACAGTCGTGCCCGCACCTCATCGGAGAACGCGAGCGCCTCTGCGGTTATCGGCATGTCCACTCCGGGACGAGCGACAGTGATGAAGTCGCAGAGCGTCAGGAGTTCGTTGATCTTGTGCCAGTGGCACAGCTCGCGAAGCGCGTCCATGCCGACAATGAAAGAGAAACGGTCTCGCGGACGCCGCTCACGCAATGTCTTTACCGTGTCGATCGCATACGAGATCCCACCCCGCTCCAGCTCAAGCGCGCACGGCTCAAACAGCGGGTCGCCCACCACACTCAACCGCACCATCTCAAGCCGGTCGGCCCCTGGCGCCAACCCCGGCGCACCACACTTGAACGGCGAAACGCTACAGGGTGTCAACAGAACCGAGTCGAGTTCAAAGGCTTCCGCCGCAGCCCTCCCGATGAACAGGTGTCCGAGATGGAGCGGATTAAACGTGCCCCCCAGTATGCCGATGTGCTTCATGCCCCTCTCTCCGTTCACTCATCACCTATCACACGTCCCGATGTGACATCAAAAAAAAGCGCGTTCGCCATGTCCACGGGCAACTCGACCGGCGTGCCCGGCACAAACACACGGTCGGCACCCACACGCGCGGTTACGCGGGTGCCGTCCTCCGCTACCACCTGAACATAGGTGTCGGCCCCCATCGGCTCCACAACGTCCACCGTGCCCCGGACCACCGCACCGCCACGAGCCCCGCCCAGCGCCTCGGGCCTGAATCCAAGCAGCACCTCACGTTCCGCAAACAGCTCTAACGCGCGGGCCGAGCGCTCCGGCAGGGACACCTCGCCCGTTGCATGGCGAAACAAACAGCCACGTCCCTGCCGTATGACCCGTCCCTTCAGAAAGTTCATGGGCGGCGTCCCGATAAAGCCAGCCACAAACAGGTTCGCCGGCCGTTGATACACCGCGAGCGGCGTAGCGGCTTGCTGAATCGCGCCGCAGTCCATCACTACGATGCGATCCCCCATCGTCATCGCCTCGACCTGGTCGTGCGTCACATACACCATCGTCGCGTCGAGCCGACGGTGTAAACGGCTAATCTCGCTGCGCATCTCAACACGCATTTTTGCGTCTAAGTTTGACAGCGGCTCGTCAAACAGAAAAACCTTGGGTTTGCGCACAATGGCACGCCCGACAGCCACCCGTTGCCGTTGCCCGCCTGAGAGCTGCTTCGGAAACCGTTGCATCAACTCGCCCAGCCCTAAAATTGAAACCGCCTCCCTCACTCGTTCGGCGATCTCGTGCTTGGGCACGTTCCGCAGTTTCAGGCCGAATGCCATGTTGTCGAACACCGTCATGTGCGGATAGAGCGCGTAATTCTGAAACACCATCGCGATGTCACGGTCTTTGGGCGGCACCGTGTTGACGCACCGCCCGCCGATACTGATAATCCCAGACGTGATATCCTCCAGCCCCGCGATCATACGTAACGTGGTCGACTTGCCACAGCCGGATGGACCGACCAGAACCAGAAACTCGCCACTCTCAATCACCAGATTAAACCGGTCGACCGCCAGTGCTCCGTTTTCATAGCGCTTGCAGACATTCTCTAGAACGACCTCAGCCATTGCCTCTCCTAAAGGATCATGCGCACGCCCGGCACCTGCTTCAACGCCACGTCAACGGTATGCAGTTCCGCCTGGCTCTGGATATCCACCGACACACTGTAAGCGTGGTACCGCCCCGTCGACGAAGCGCGTGAGATCCGTAAAGGTGCAGTGACCTGATACGCCGCCAGCACCCTGCCCAGCGCCGTCGCGGCAACTGCCTCCGCTTCCACAATGATCCGGAAATGAAACTCCGCCGGATACGTCACCGCTTGCTCGGAAACGGCACGCGGTGTCCGCGCAAATCGGTTGGTCTCTGAAAGGCTCATGGGTACCAGTTTAGCGACTCTCCCCCATGGCAACAAGCCCGAGCTGATTCTTTTCGCTCAGCCACACTTCGTTCTTGCCCGATCTGCGCATACACGTCATTATTATGCCATGCGAATTTTCACCCTTTTGTCACTTCTTCTGGCGACGCTCCTGTGCTACGGCTGTCAGAGTTTTCTGAACGACCCCTTTTTTACAGTGAAAGAATCCGGCCTGAACTGGGTCGTCATTCGTCACTATAACTACAAGGCCATGCCGATCCAGCGCGTGTCTGTCCGGATCGACGGCAGCGGGATCGTTACGGTCCGCGAAGGTTCCAGCCAGCTCGTCAGCAACCCCTACGCATCGAGATCCGACGCCCCGAGCTGGAACGATATACGCGAGTCGCGCATCACCCTTCCCCGCGAAGAGGTGCTCCCTCTCTTTCAAGTGCTGGTTGACCACGGGTTGTTCAAAGACCGGCGGAAGAGTGACAGCGTGAACACGAATGAGGCGATTTTTGTTTCTGCCAACATCCAGTGCAAAACGTGCGGCAACGAGGATGACGTTTACGGCAGCGACCCCGAACTCGCCGAATACTTGAAAAACGTATTGATGCTGTTCTATCATCCTCAGCCTAAAACCAGGCGCTAGACACGCGAACGCTATGACAACCCCAGGCACTTTGTTTTTCAGCAGGGCCGTGCTCACGGGCTTGCTCTTCATGATGACATCCGCTGTTCGTGCCGAACGCCTCTTCGTGGGTATCCTGGAGGCGGATAGTTATCAGAGCGTTATCTACGGTGCCTCAGCGTTTAGCCAAGTTTCCGATCTGCCGGTCGCGCTCGAGATGGTCAATGCAGCGCTAGCGAAAAACATGGCCCTGCCTTCGTTCGCGGGTGTTTCCGCCAAAGACATGCTGCGCATCGTTCAGAGCGTCGACCCCGCCTTGCCGCTGAATGCCGACAATCCTGCCAACGTGGCGATTATTCCGTTAGCCGACAGCGGTTCAGCCCTGCTCGGAGCACTCGCGTTAGCCTATAAAACGCAAACGCCACTTGCGACGGCCACCCTTTTCGAGAACCCTTCCGACACCAACCTGTTGCCACGCGTCGCAGTCGCTATCGTGGGTCACCACGCACTCACCTCCACTTCGCGCG
>CAZXVN010000484.1:0-4201 GCA_964643945.1 uncultured Lentisphaeraceae bacterium
TCTCGAGCAAGGCGCTGCTTCCCGAGACGCTGGACAAGTCCTTCCGCAGCCTGCTGCCGGGCGGCGAGAAGCACGACTGGTACAAGGGGAAACTCAGAAAAGTGGCCGAGGTCGTCGGCAGCGTCAAGGGCGCTGACGGCCGCCTGTCGCCGGTCATCTTCAGGCCCTTCCACGAGTTCGACGGCGACTGGTTCTGGTGGGGCAAAAAATACTGCACCCCCCAGGAATTTCAGACCTGCTGGCGCTTTACGGTCACCTATCTGCGGGATGAACTGAAGGTCCACAACCTGCTGTTCGCCTTTTCGCCCGACTGCAAGTTCAAATCGGAGGAGGAGTATCTGGAGCGTTATCCGGGAGACGCCTATGTGGATCTCGTGGGCTTCGACGACTACAACGATTTCGAGGAGAACAAGGTGACGGCGGCCGCCAAGAGGCTGGCCATCGTTTCGGACTATGCCAAGAAACACAACAAAATCGCCGCGCTGACCGAGGTCGGGTACCGGAGGCAACCCGTACCGCCCAACCTCTACACCGGCTACTATGGGGCCGCGCTGGCGGACCCTTCGCTCGAGATCGCCTTCATGATGTTCTGGCGGCAGGGGAGGGACGACAAGCCCGGCTACTTTGTTCCGGTGCCGGGCTGTGAGACGGCCGACGATTTCCGGCGCTTCGCCGGCAACGCCCGGATGCGCCTCCTGTCAGGACTTGAAAACCTGTACACGCTCGGCCCGTAGAACGTCAGGAAGCCTACTGCCGTGCGTTGACACGGCCGGTCAGCAAGGTAAAATCTAACCCAGATGGATGATGTCAACCATATGAAAACAAAACGCACAATCCTTACCCTCTCCGCGCTGCTGCTGGCGCCGCTGGGCACCCTGCAAGCGGCGGACGTCCAGCCCTCCAAACCTAACCTTGTCGTCATCCTTGTGGATGACATGGGCTACGGTGATATCGCGCCGTTCGGCTCCAAGAAGAACCGCACGCCGAACCTTGATAAAATGGCCAGCGAGGGAATGAAGCTGACCAGTTTCTATTGCGCGCAGGTCTGTACGGCGTCGCGGGCACAGTTGATGACCGGCTGCTACGCGGCCCGTGTATCGCTGACCGGCGCGCTCATGCCGGTCAATGCCAAAGGCATCAACGCCAAGGAACACACCGTCGCGGAGTTGCTCAAGCAACAAGGCTACGCCACGATGATGGTTGGCAAATGGCATCTCGGGGATCAGGAGGAGTTTCTCCCGACCCGGCACGGGTTTGATCACTATTTCGGCCTGCCCTATTCCAATGACATGACTTTCCTAAAAAAAGGCAATCCTCCGCTGCCGTTGCTTCGCGACGCCAAAGTGATCGAGGCGCCCGCTGAGCAGGACACGTTGACGGCGCGTTACACCGACGAGGCTTTGAAGTTCATCACCGCCAATGCGCCGACAGGCTCAGCGCAGGCCAAGCCGTTCTTCCTGTATTACGCGCACACCGCAGTGCATGTGCCGCTGCATCCCGGAGCAGCCTTCAAAGGCAAATCCGCCAATGGCACCTATGGCGACTGGGTCGAAGAAGTGGACTGGAGCGTCGGCTGCGTACTCGCCAAACTGAAGGAACTCAAGCTCGACAAGAACACGCTGGTTCTTTTCACCAGCGACAACGGACCTTGGCTGGAGTATGGCAAGGCTGCCGGGAGCGCGCTTCCCTTGCGCGGAGGCAAACACACCACATGGGAAGGCGGGATGCGTGAGCCCGCCATCGTCAGGTGGCCCGGCCAGATCGCCCCCGGCTCGGTCTGCGATACGGTGTTGAGCGAGACGGACGTGTTGCCCACCTTCGTCAAGCTGGCCGGGGGCAAGGTGCCCGCCGACAACAAAATTGACGGCAAAGATATGTGGCCCGTGCTTTCCGGAAAGACCAAGGAGTCTCCCCGCGAAGCGCTCTTTTACTTTTCACAAGGCCGCAAAATCGAAGCCGTCCGCTCCGGACCCTGGAAACTCGCCGTTGAGCCGCAAGCGTTGCCCAAGATCAAAGGCGTGAGGGAAGAGGTTCCGCATACCGGCCCGCGCCTCTATAATCTCGACACAGATATCGGCGAAACCACGGATGTTGCTGCACAAAACCCCGGGGTCGTCGCGAAGCTTTTGCAATTGATTGAGAAGATGAAAAACGGAGAGATGAGTGATAAAGCCCAATGGCCGCGTTTGGCCGGCAATGCGGCAAATCCGCAGCCGTTGCTGAAAAAGATCGGAAGCGAATATGATTAAGCGAGGAACATGCTTGCCCGTAAATGCCAGTAACGTAGAAGAACACAGGAGGATGTGATGAGAGGAATGAAGACGAAGTCGGCTCTGCCGGGGCTTGCGAAAAGGTTCGCCTTGATGCTTTCGGTTACGGCCTGCGGGGCGGTAACGGCACGGGCGGCGGAACAC
This sequence comes from uncultured Lentisphaeraceae bacterium, assembly GCA_964643945.1. Taxonomy (GTDB): domain Bacteria; phylum Verrucomicrobiota; class Kiritimatiellia; order RFP12; family UBA1067; genus JAHFSX01. The sequence continues at coordinate 2,415 of CAZXVN010000484.1, forward strand.
TATGAGGCCTTTCTGCTGGCTGGCCAGTCCAATATGGACGGGCGCGGAAACAAGGGCGAGTTGAAAGGGGACTTGGCGCAATGGGCCAGGCAGCAAACCGATGTCTTGATCGCTTTTCATGGGGGCGGGCTTAAACGTCCCCTGTCAGTGAGCGACGGGTTGCAGCCTCTTGAGCCTGGGTATAGCGGTGGTTTACCCAAGGACGCGGCGCCAGGAGACAAGTTTGTGCCCGGAAAGGGGTTTGGGCCGGAGGTCAGCTTTGGGGCGGCGATGGCCAAGTCGCTGGGAAAGAAAGTGCTCCTGATCAAATGCTCGGAGGGCGGCACCAATCTCCGCAACGACTGGTCTCCCAATCAGAGATCGAAACTCTATGACCAGTTCATCGCCTTCACCCAACAGACCCTGAAGGATGTCCGGGCCAAGGGCGACACCTTCACGTTGCGCGGGATGATATGGCACCAGGGCGAGGGTGACGCCGGGCCCACTCCCGGCGCCTACCAGAACCTGCTGGCCGAGTTTAGCGGACGCGTCCGCGCGGATTTGCAGACCCCTGAACTCCCGTTTGTGATCGGCGAACTTGGGGACGACGGGAAGGGAAAACGTGACGTGGTTCGTGCCGACCAAAAGGCCACGGCAGCCGCTGTCCCGCACACCGCCTTTGCCTCTGCGGAAGGTGTTGGACTCGGAGAGGACAAGACCCACTTCACGTCTGCCGGCCAGATCGAATTCGGCAAGCGCTTCGCGCAGGCCATGTTGACTCTCCTCCAGCCGGGCAAACAGGTTCCGCCAAACAAATGAGAAGAGCCGCTTCCCTCGCCTATTGGCGGATCCGCCAATAGAGGACAGGTCTACGTTTTGTTATCCTTTGAAAACCTTTGAGTTGGGAACCCTTCCGGACTGCCGTTTCACCTTATGAAATTACACGCCCTTGACCTGGCCATCATCGTCGCCTACTTTGCCGCCGTCATCCTGATCGGCCTGTGGGTCTCGCGGCGCGGCTCGAAAGACCTGGACGCCTATTTTCTCGGCGGCAAGTCCCTGCGCTGGTACCTGCTCGGCATTTCTGACGCGTCCGGCATGTTCGACATCAGCGGCACGATGTGGATGGTCTACATCCTGTTCGTGTACGGGGCCAAAAGCATCTGGCTGCCGTTCCTGTGGCCGGTCTTCAACCAGATCTTTCTGATGATGTTCCTGAGCGCCTGGCTGCGCCGCTCCAACGCCATGACCGGCGCGGACTGGATCCAGACCCGCTTCGGCCGCGGCACGGGCGCCAACCTCGCGCACCTGAGCGTGGTTCTTTTCGCGCTGGTCAACGTCGTCGGCATGCTGGCCTATGCCTTCAAGGGCATCGGCAAGTTCGCCGTGGTGATGCTGCCGTGGCATTTCACCGACAGCGCGGGCGGGCTGTTCACCGACGAGAACGTGTACGCCCTCATCATCCTCGGGCTCACCTCGCTTTACGCGATCAAGGGCGGCATGGTCAGCGTGGTCATCACCGAGGTGATCCAGTTCTGCATCCTCACCGTGACCTCGATCGCCATCGGCGTGATCGCGATCTGCAAAGTCTCTCCGGAGATGATCCGCAACGCAGTCCCCGCAGGCTGGGCGAATCCCTTCTTCGGCTGGAAACTGGGGGTGGACTGGACAGGCCTCTTCGACAAGGTCAACGACGCCATCAGGGCCGACGGCAACGAGTTCTTCATGATCATCTTCGGCCTGATGTTCTTCAAGGGCGTGCTGGCGAGCCTGGCCGGCCCCGCGCCGAACTACGACATGCAGCGCAT
>CAZXVN010000485.1:0-3125 GCA_964643945.1 uncultured Lentisphaeraceae bacterium
CCGACACGTCCATCGAGATCGTTCGGCCCCGCGTGTTCGAACATGTGCCTAAACACGCACTATTCGATTTCGACGGCACACTGAGCCTCATTCGCGAGGGGTGGATGGACATTATGATGCCCCTGCTGGCCGGACATCTCATGCCGTATGCCCGAACCGGCGAGACCCCGGAAATGATCACCTCGCTCGTGCGCAACTTCGTCACCGAGCTTACCGGTAAGCAGACCATCTACCAGATGATCCGTCTGGCGGAGGAGATCCGTCTTCGCGGCGGCACCCCCGCCGATCCTCAGACCTACAAGGCCGAATACCACGACTGTCTCATGGCCCGCATCGCCAATCGGCGCGAGGGGCTGGCCGACGGTTCCCTTCGGCGCGAGGCGCTGCTGGTTCCCGGTTCACTCGAGATCCTGATTGCCCTGCGCGAGCGCGGCACAGCCATTTACGTCGCTTCGGGCACGGATGAGCAGTATGTCTTGGAGGAGGCGCATCTGCTCGGGATTGACGAATTCGCGCCTGGTCGCATCTATGGTGCTCAGGTTGATCACGCGAGTTTCTCCAAGGAGATGGTGCTCCAGCGGATCCTCAAGGAGAACAAGGTCGAGGGTGCGTCGCTGATCGCGTTCGGCGACGGCTACGTGGAGATCGCTGACTGCAGGGCGGTAGGCGGCGTGGCGGTAGCGGTGGCCAGCGACGAGACCGCGCGTTCCGGAAAGTGCGACGCGTGGAAGCGCGAGCGCCTCATTGGAGCGGGCGCGGACATAGTGATTCCTGACTATCTTGAAACCTCCGCGTTGTTAGATTACATCTGGAAGGGGGGCGCGACATGATCGCTTCGCTACGTGCGTTTGATACGGAGCGTCTCGAGGCGCTCACAGCCCGTTTCCGCGCTGTGCGTGTCGCGGTGTTGGGGGACTTCTTTTTGGATAAGTACCTCGACGTCGAACCCTCGCTTGCCGAACCGTCTCTCGAAACCGGGCGGACGGCGCACCAGGTGGTGGCGATCCGCCACGCGCCGGGAGCCGCAGGAACAGTCGTGAATAACCTCGCGTCGCTCGGCGCGGGGCGCATCATGGCCCTCGGGTTCACGGGGAATGACGGCGAAGGATGGGAGTTACGCCAGGATCTCGCCGCCTTAGGCTGTGACCTGACGCACCTGCATGTCGAACCCACCCGCGTGACGCCGACCTACCTTAAGCCGTGTGACCGTACCTGTTCCGGCCTCGAAGGCGAGCATGACCGGTACGACATCAAGAACGATCAGCCCACGCCGGCCCGCATCGAGCAGGCTTTGTTGGCTTCCCTCGACGCGGTGCTTCCTTGTGTCGACGCACTCATCGTCATGGATCAGGTGCGTGAGGCCGACCGGGGTGCCTTGACCGCTCCTCTGATCGCGGCCTTGGCGGAGCGTGCGCCGCATTTTCCCCAAACCATCTTCTGGGCCGATTCGCGGGGGCGCATCCAACGCTACCGTAACGTGATGGTCAAAGTGAACCAGTTCGAGTTGATCGGCGAGGAGAATCCAGCTCCCGGTGCGTTCGTGCCTGACGCGACAATCAACACGGAGACAGAGACTTTCGCCGAGCGCCTGGGAGCGCCGGTTTTTGCGACGGCTGGGGAGCGCGGCGTCCGTGTATCAGGGCCGGAGCCGGTGACGGTGCCTTCTGTCCGGGTATCGGGTCCGGTCGATCCTACAGGCGCGGGCGACTCGTTCACGGCAGGCGCGGTGTTGGCGCTCGCGGCGGGCGCGTCGCGTCCCGAGGCCGCTCTGGTCGGCAACCTTGTCGCGTCGGTGACGGTCAGGCAACTCGGCACGACGGGCACTTCAACACCCTGTGACCTATTTCCAGCTTTAGCGCTCTGGAGGGAGCAGAACCCATGAACCGACTTTTCAACCGCAACAGCATTTCATCCAAACCGCTCGCTGAGCGCAAAAACAAACTCGATATCCAGAGGGATCAGATTGATCCCGAATCCTTTCAGCTGGCGCTTGATGCGGCCGCCGCGGAAAGCGCCCGACGTGCGGCCGCAGAGATTCATGCTGCTCGGTCGAGGGGCGCGCCCGTGATTCTGGCCTTTGGCGCGCATTCGATCAAAAACGGTCTTTCCCGCGTCCTGATCAGGCTCATGCAAGGCGGATGGGTGACCCATTTCGCCACCAACGGGGCGGGGATTATCCACGACTGGGAGTTCGCTTATCAAGGCCGCTCAGGCGAAGACGTAAAGCGGTATGTCGCGGAGGGGCAGTTCGGTATCTGGGAGGAGACCGGCGCGTATCTGAATCTGGCGCTCGCCGTGGGCGCATACCGGGGGATGGGCTACGGGGAAGCAGTTGGCGTGATGGTGGCCGAAGACGGGCTGCTCATTCCCGGACGCGAAGAACTGGTTGCCGCCATTGCGGCTGGGGCGTCCCCTACTGCGGATGAGGCGGTTCTTGAGCGAGCCGCCGCGGCAGCCGATCTGGCCGCGCTGCTGGGGCGTTTCAAGGTGCCGCCGGGCTTCTTGCACGTTGAGCATCCCTTCAAGTCACATGGCCTGCAAGCGGCAGCCTTTACAGCGCAGGTACCGTTTACAGCCCATCCCATGTTCGGGCACGACATCATCTACACCCATCCCATGAATCGCGGGGCTGCCATCGGCCGGACGGCCGAGCGGGACTTCCTCTCCTTCACCGACTCGGTGAGCCGGCTTGAGGGCGGCGTTTACCTCTCCGTCGGATCAGCGGTCATGTCGCCCATGATCTTTGAGAAGGCGCTGTCGATGTCGCGGAACGTTGCGCGCGCCCGTGGCGGCGTGATCGAGGATTTTTCGATCTATGTGGTTGATCTCGCGAAATCCGCATGGGACTGGACGCGCGACGGGGAGCCGCCCCAGGACGATCCCGCCTACTACCTGCGTTTCTGCAAGACCTTTTCGCGCATGGGCGGCCGCATGACCTATACCAGCGCCGACAATCGTTCCTTCCTCGTAGCGCTGCTGCGCGATCTGGAGCGCGAGGTTTAAGGGACGTAGTTGGACAAAGGGTTGCGCTGATAAAGCCCCTTGCAACAAATGGCCAAAGCGCCCTATCGCAGGGTTTACCAAGGACTCAGAGAAGATCGGAAGAGCGTCGTGTAGGGAAAGAG
>CAZXVN010000486.1:0-5942 GCA_964643945.1 uncultured Lentisphaeraceae bacterium
CCGTGACCTTGAAAGATGCCGGCAACCAGCCAGTCACCAACAAGACCGTAACCCTGGCTAAAACCTCTGGCCCTGGGACGCCGGTCATTACCACGGTTTCCGGAACGACGGACACCAACGGCGTCGCGACGTTTACGGTCACATCCACCACCGCCGGTGCGGACGTCTTTACGGCCACGGACACCACGGACGGCGTGACGGTCACGCCAACGGCCACCGTGACGTTTACGGCGGGGGCGGTGAGTGCTGGAACCTCAACGGTAGCGGCCTCGCCCACCTCGGTGACGGCCGACGGCGCCACCCCGTCCACGATCACCGTGACCTTGAAAGATGGCAACAACAATCCGGTCTCGGGCAAGACCGTATCCCTGGCGCACACCTCGGGGCCGGGCAGCCCGGTCATTCTCTCCACCACGTTGATTCCGATCGACCTCAGGCCGGTTGCCACGACGGCCGTCACCGCTTCAAGCACCTACACCGATTATCTTCCCGAATATGTATCCGACTGGAGCGACATGACCGGGACCTTCCCGGACGGTCCCGATGGCATCGATGCCTGGCAGTGGTCCTCTGATGGAAATCAAGATCCGAGCCTGGACTGGATCGCGTGGGATCTGGGCGCTACCTACACGCTGGGCAAGGTGCATGTTTGGAACGATAACAGCTATGCCAACGGCATCAAGACGGTGGATATCGAGGTTTCGTCCGATGGCATCACTTGGACCAAGACGGCCTACACCGGCGTGAGCTGGCCCGATGCCCCAGGCACCGCTGACTACGCGGGCTTCGATCAAATGTTCAGCACTCCGATTACGACCCGGTATATCCGCTTCGCCAACTTCGTGAGCTATGGCGGATACGGTCTTAACTATGTGGGCTTGGACGAGGTCGTCTTCTATTACACCACCAATTCCAACGTGACCGACGCCTCCGGCCATGCGACGTTCACGGTCACATCCACCACCCTCGGTGCGGATGTCTTTACGGCCACCGACGACACCGATAACATTCCCATCACCCCAACGGCCACCGTGAACTTTGTTACGGATGTGGTGATCTACAGCGACGATTTTATCGGAGGCACGATCGGCACAGATCTCAATGGATCTGCTCCGGACGTCCGCCGTGGAAGCTACGGCGGTTCGGCGAGCGCCACATGGTCCGCCACGACAGGAGATTGGCTTTTTAACGGTGCGGGCGCGTCGAGTACGAAAAACGACAAGAATATGGCGTATCTCCCGTTCGCCCCTCAGCCGTCCTCGGTCTATATCCTGGACTGGACATGGACGCAAACGTCCAGCTCGCCGTGGTGGCTCATCGGAGGAAGCGTATCGTACTATGTTGCGCCCGACTTCGCGTGGGGCAGTGGTATCGTTGGCAGCAACCACGCCGTCGTCACCATCACCACCGATGATACGACGGGGTTTACGGCGCACACCGTGTGCAACGGGATATCTCTGACTGCACGGGATAAGGCAGGGACGCGCGCGTCGATCACGTCGATCGGGTTCATGACGCAAGCGAGCGCGAGCGGAACCACGATGACATCGATGTCGCTGACCTATGCCCCGGCGACGCCCCCGGCGCCCAAGGGCACGCTGATTATAATATTCTAGACCGACCGGGTATGAAGAATTCGTATGGGCCACGCCTCCCGCATTGGGAATCTGCGGGGGGTGTGTCTCGTTGTTTGCAAGCCCGACCGAGAGGGCGCTTCCGAGAATGGCTCGTGATTATTTATTGAGAATTGCTGTTGAGGAATACGCGAGGATTGACAACTGATAGAAGGCGACTAAGCGGTTGGACTAAGCGTAGCCGATTAAGGGTGGGACTAAGTGTTAGGGAAACAAAGGAGCATCCAAGTGAAAGACCATAACCTACAGAAATTTCTGACCAGTTTTAGTGTTGCCGTTGCGATGGTTTCGTGCATCCCTTGTGCCTCCGGCGCAGAAGTGGCAAGCTTGCGCTGTGAATACCGCGACAACCCGCTCGGTATCGACACGGAAAAGCCGCGGCTGGCGTGGAAGATTGGAGACAGAATTCAGAATTCAGAATCCAGAATCCAGAAGGCTGAAGGCAGAGGACAGAGGCAGACCGCCTATCAGGTAATGGTGGCGTCGACCCCGGAGTTGCTGAAGAAGGACAAGGGCGATCTGTGGGACAGCGGCAAGGTGGTTTCCGATCAGAGCATCCAGGTGGAATACGCGGGCAGGCCGCTGGAATCGCGGCAGGTCTGCCATTGGAAAGTGCGCGTGTGGCTTAAGAACGACACGACGGACAACGGACAACCGACAACCGACAACTCTTCCCCCGGCCAGCCCTCGGCTTGGAGCAAGCCGGCCTTGTGGTCGATGGGCCTGCTGAAGCCGGCGGATTGGCAGGCGAAGTGGGTCAAGGCGGGTGGGGATACTTCGCCGTGGCTGCGCAAGGAGTTCACTCTAACAGCCGTGCCGGAGCAGGCGATGGCATCGGTGAATGTGAAGGGCTACTATGAATTGTACGTGAACGGCAAGAAGGTGAGCGACGATGTGCTTGCCCCCGCCGTGTCCGTTTATGACAAGCGCTCGCTCTACACGACATACGACATCAGCAAGTTTCTGCGGCCCGGCACCAACTGTGTGGGCGTATGGCTGGGCTTGGGCTTGCTCTTTCCCAAGGAGATTGCTCCGCTCGCCCGTGTGCAGCTCGACATGACGGTGGACGGGCAGCGGGTGGTCGTGGGGACGGACGGCTCTTGGACCTTCACGTCCAGCACCCATACAGAAACTGGGTGGGGATGGAACGGGACGGGCTACGAGAAGATCGATGCCCGCCTTGCGATCGCCGGCTGGAATGAGGTTGGCTGCACCAGCGCCCCCGCAGCGCCTGGACGAAGCTTCGGATGGCGGCCCGTGGAGGAGTATAGCGGGCCAACCGGCATTGCGGCCGCACAATCCTGCCCCCCGAGCCGTGTCACCAAGGTCATTCCCGCGGTGGCCTGTGTCGCACTGGATGATAACACGGTTGAATTTGATTTCGGCACCAATCTGACCGGTTGGTTCCACCTGCGCCTGCCACAACTGGAGGCTGGCAAGACGGTGACCATGCACTATGCCGACAAGCGCTTCCAGTCCGTCGACGGCGATGACACGCCGGCAGGAAAGGTCAAGCCGGCTCTCGATCCGAAAAAAATCGAAACGGCCAAGGGTCTGGCGTACTATCAGACCAACAATCAGCGAACAGAATTCATCTCGGCCGGAAAGCCCGGCGAAGAGTTTTGCAACAAATTCAACTACGAAGGATTCCGCTACGTCATCGTGCAAGGATTGCCGGTGAAGCCGGCGCTCGCTGATGCCGAGGCGCTGTTCATCGAATCGGATCTTGAACCCGTCGGGTCGTTCGAGTGCTCCAACGCCCTGTTCAACCGCATCCACCAAGTCAACCTGTGGACGATCCGCTGCCTGAATCTCGGCGGCTACATGGTCGATTGTCCCCACCGCGAGCGGATGGGCTATGGGGATGGCCAGAACGGCATCGACTCGCAGATCATGAACCTGAACGCGGCGGCCTTTTACGGCAAGTGGGCCGTTGACTGGCTGGATGCGCAGGATCCGGCCACCGGCAAGTCCGCCCAATTCGCGCCGAAGAACGACGATCCCAGTTGTTGGTTTCTCTGGGGCGCCATGGTGGATGTGATGCCTTGGAAGGCCTACACCTACTACGGGGATCGTAGATTGCTTGAACGAGCCTACGAGGCGATGGTGCGCTATCCCGCCAAGTATATTGACAGCTTTTATCCCGGAGGCGGCATTCAGCGGAATGGCGGCGACAGCGGCTGCGACTGGGTTACCCCAAGCAACGGTATGTCTGCCCCGGCGGGAACGGATCTCTTTGTCAACTGCTATCGCGTGTATCTCTCGGATCTGCTGGCCAAGTCGGCTGACGTTCTTGGCCGGACCGATGATGCGAAACGCCACCGGGCCAGGAGCCAGGAACTCAAGGCGCTCATCAATACCGCATACTATAAGACGAATGAGAAACTATATGATAGCGACAGGCAGTTGAGCCAGGCCATGCCTCTCTTGATGGGCGTGGTCCCGGACACATTGCGTGAACCCGTCCTCAAACAACTTGAGGAGATCGTCATGGTCAAGAACAAAGGGCATCTGGACACCGGCATGCTCGGCACCTATTTCCTGATTCAATCGCTTCAGGATGCCGGACGCAGCGATTTGCTCTATACCATCTTCAACCAGCAGACCTACCCGGGGTGGGGCTACATGTTGTCGCAGGGTGCGACCACCTTCTGGGAACAATGGAACGGATCATGGTCCCAGATCCACTCATGCTACGTCAGCCCGGGAAGCTGGTTCTATCAGGGGCTGGCCGGCATCCGCCCCGATGAAACCGGCCCCGCGTTCAAAAAGGTCATCATCAAGCCGGCGGTGGTCGGCGATCTAACCTGGGTCAAGTGCAGCTATGACTCGATTCACGGGAAGATCGTCAGCAACTGGAGACTCGATGGCAACAAACTGACCATGGAGGTCACCATCCCGGCCAATACCACGGCCGTAGTCTATGTCCCGGCCAAGGATGGTGCGGGTGTGATCGAGTCCGGCAAACCCGCATCGAAAGCCGGCGGCGTGACATTCCTGCGCATGGAAAACGGCGCGGCGGTTTACGCGGTGGGTTCCGGTGTCTATCAATTTCAAGCCACCCTGCCGCCGCGCATGGAGCCATTATGAAAACAAAAAAAAACAGAAGTATGTTAAATAAAGCGATAAAATTGAAGGGCATTCTTAGGAATGTTACAAAGCTTGCGCTATCTTGCATTGTTTCATTTTCAGTCTATGCGAACGATAAAGCGGCACTCCCGGAACCGATTCGCGCCTTTTGTATCGATTTCAACTGGGGTCCAGGCAGTGCGAATGGCTTCGCCGGGCCGGGAATTTGGGCTGATGCCGATCCCGCCAGCCACGTCGCGTGGTATGAAGCGCTCGGCGCAAACGTCATCCAGACCTTCGCTGTCTCTTGCAACGGTTATGCCTGGTACAAAGGCGGAAAGATTCCCGAACAGCCCGGGCTGACGCACGACTTTCTCCCCGAAGTCGTAAAACTCGGACACGCCAAGAAGATGCAGGTGATGGGCTACTTTTGCATCGGCTCTAACACCCGCTGGGGCGCGGAGCATCCCGATCTCAGCTACGGTACGCCAGGCTCGCCTCATCTGCCGTTCACCGACGAGTATCTCGACTACCTCGCCTCCGCCATCGAGGAAGCGCTGGTCAAATCCGGCATGGACGGCTTCATGGTGGACTGGGTTTGGAACCCGAACGATGGACTCCGCAAGGGCCAATGGCTGCCGGCCGAGAAGAAGCTGTTCGAGAAGCTGACCGGGCAACCGTTCCCGGGCGAGGACAAGCTCACGCCCGAAGCCAAACTCGCTTACGAGCGCAAAGCGATTGACCGATGCTGGGAACGCATTCACGCTACCGCCAAGCGCGTGAATCCGAAGTGTGTGATCTGGCTCTCGTGCGGCAACGTCTACAGTCCCACCATCGCCGGCTCGCGCATGTTGCGCGAAGTGGACTGGATGATGGACGAAAGCGGCACGCCGAGCGCGATGCGCGACGTTGCGCCGATGTTCGGCCCGCAAACGCGCCAACTGCTGTGCGTCGTCGGCTGGGCCTCACACAACGCCCGCAAGATCTGTACTGACTCCGCCAATGCGGGCTTCGGCATCTATGGCTTCAGCAGACCGAATCCCGATTCGTTGCCCTTACCCATTGAAAACTACTTGAACCAGCCCATTGAATCGCTTGCAGGCAACGACCGCAACATCGCTATCCTCGCCCACATCTTCAACGGCAAGCCGCTCCCCCCCCCCCGCCGCCCCCCCCCCTTTCCAGCGGCAAAACCCCCACCCCGTCAACCACCTCGGGTGCCGCCTCCGCAGCGGACGA
>CAZXVN010000487.1:0-3381 GCA_964643945.1 uncultured Lentisphaeraceae bacterium
CGGCATAGACGTCGGGGCTTAAAAGTTGCCGCAGCATGTTGAGCACTTCTGGCGCTTTGACGTAGGTCACGCCGTCGACCAGCTCGTCGGGATCATTGACGCCTTCGCGCACGATCTGGCCGAACTTGCCGGTGTCCTCCACGGCTAACGGGCCGGTTCCTGGCGCGCGCATGGCGTCTGCTTCGCGCAAGCGCATGAAGGCAGGGTCGAAGACCGAGGCGGCGAACTGCCGCTCGATGTCGACGGTGTAGGCCTCGTTGAGCCACATGTCGAAGGGCGACTCCATGGTGACGCCGCTGCCGCAGTGGTTGTGCTCGTACTCGTGGACGATCACGCCGTGGGCGTAGATCAGGCGCGCATCGGGGGTGGTGTCGTCGATGAGCGCAGCCTCGGTGATGATCGTGGTGTTGCCGACGTTCTCCATGCCGCCGTAGTTGGACTTCTCCATGCAGATCGTGCGGTAGGTGTCGAACGGGTAGACATATCCCAGCGTGGCGTGCTGCCACAAGATGCTGCGCTTCAGGATCTCCATGGGCACACGCGCGCCGTCCGTCTTGCCGAGCGGCACGAGGTACTCCAGTGCGATGCGGCGTCCGTCTGGGTAGGTGACGGAGTCGGCCAGCACGTCCCAGGTGCCGGCGCAGGCGATGAAAAGGTAGGGAGCCATGGGAACGTTGTTGATGAAGGTGATGATTTGACGCACGGGGTCGTTCGGCTTAGGCACGGGGCGTCCGCCGGGGTTGGCCGTGCGGTCGATGTCGCCGTTGGAGATCAGGTGTGTGTAGCGCGCGTCGCCTTCGAGTGTCGTGTGGAAGGTGCATTTGGCGGTGCAGTCATCAATCACCGGCAGAATGCGCTGAAACCCCCACTGCTGGCACTGCGACATGTACTGCTGTGGCGCGCCGGGCGGCGTGACATCACGGTAAATGCCTTCGAGCAGCGCGTCGGAGGGCGTGCAGCGGCAACGGGTGAAGAGCCGGATCGTCTCGCCTGCCGCAAGCGGGCGCGGCAGCGTGACCGCGAGCTTGTGGCGGGCCGCGTCGAGAAAAAAGGCGCATTTCGTGAGGGCTCCATCCGCGCTCGGAGATCGCGGGCCACCATCAGGTAGCGCGGGCTCTCCGAGCACGCTGCACGCCACCTCGAAGACCTCAAGGTCGCGCGCGTCGAGTTCGAGTGTGGCCAAAGGCTCGCGTGCGGTGAGGGTGAGTGTGGCACGGCCGTCCACATGGGTCTCGAAGAACGCGAGCGCGATCTCCATGTGGTTCAGTTGGGCGACGGGCAGGCGGAAATCAGCACGCTTGAAACGGAATGACATGACGAGCTCCTCGGTTGGGGACAGCGGCTCAACTTTTCTGGGTGGAAGTGTAGTGTTCCTCCTGTCTGGCGTCAAGGCCAACGAGATCATAATCCTAATCTTACTCCTACTCAGAAGCACAATCCGTTTAGTCGGAGAGATTAAGATTAGGATTAGGATTAGGAGCTATGCGTTGTCTATTCAGACTTGTCCCTCTGCACCGTATCCGGAAAAATAGCGCGTCCCCTTTTTCCGCTGGCTGGCGTATACTCACAAACATCGATTATTGATTTCTTTTGTCACAAACCCCAAACGGAGAGTTTCAGACCCTTTGACTTAAACGAACGACAACCTGATTTTGCGCTTACGCGCATTCACGCTTCACAGAAAACCGCCAAGTTTTGTTTGTAATGAAGCGAGATGCTCGGAGGTGCGCCGCTCGGCGCGCCTCCAGCCTCGTGTTTCTGTGGAGGTGCTTGCCGGTACCTCGTGGGAGGCACGGACTGGAGTCCGCGCCTTTTTTATTGCCCGCAAAGGCCACCGCTCCTGTCCCCAGATAACGGCCGGTGCCCATGTGGCTCGGTCTAGGTTTCATACGGCGGGCGATAAACACCGATAGGAGCGACAAGAATGCAAACACGAGTAATGTGGGTGACCGGATCATTGTGCGCCTTCATTTTAGCTGGGTGCTCAACCCCGAAACCGGGTCAGATGGCTTCGACGCCGCGAGACAAGGAAGTCTACAATGACAAAGGGGCTTCAAACCCCGGCAAGAATTCGGAATTGTTTGTACGGGTCGCGCCGGGACAGTACCAATGCCTTCGACCGTTTAGGTACGGTCTATGAGTGTGCAAGATAAGAGCCCGTCGGTGGCCGGTGCAACAACTGGCTACTGACTGGTACAAAAGGAAGAATAAAATGCCAAAAAGCAAATACAACACACACCATGCTGCCGAGTTCTAAATCCTGCAACATCGATTCCGCAGACAGTAAAGAACAGCAATATGCGGTTAAGGTTTGTCGGGGAGCGAGGCATAGCCTACATCATCCAGGCCAATTCGTTGCTGACAACTTGCAACTGGGGCAACCTGTTATCTGTCAGGCCGGAATACGTCAATGAGACCAACGGCATGTATCGGTTAGAGGTCAATCCCTGTGCTTTGGGACAAGGGCAGATGTTCTACTGTGTGATCGGGCGGTAACGTCTGACGCGCCCGTCGCGGGCCACCTTGGGTAGCGAGGGCTCTCCAAGCACGCTGCAGGTGCATTCTGGTTTCCGGAAGGGAATACTGATTCAGCAGCGGGCGAGCTGCGGCAGGTGGTTGAAATGCGCGTCGCGCGAACAGAGCAACAGGTCGTGCTGGACGCACAGGGCGGCGATCCAAAGGTCGTTCGTGGGGATCGGAGTCCCTTGCATCCGCAGTTGTGCGAACAATCCCGCATAGGCGTGCGTGGTCTGTTCGTCGGGATAGAGGACAGTCACACGGGGCGAGGCGAGGAAACGCACAAGCGTCGCCTCATTGCGCCGGCCGACCGTGCCGCAACGGAAGCCCGCGCGGAGTTCAGCCAGTGCGACAAACGGCAGCTTAACCGACTCGGCCCGTCGGACAACCTCCTCAACGGCGGGCTTGCCGCGGCAGAAGTCGACATAGCGCTTGGTGTCGAGGAGGATCCTCATTTCCACAGGGCCTTGTCCCCCTTGTCCATGCCCTTCAGGCCGGCATGAAACGCCGGATCTTCGATCCATGACCCGGCAACAGGGTCGAGGTCATGGTTGCGCGGCGGTTCGCCGCTCATGCCCAACCCAACGGCCAGAATATTTAGCGCAACGGAATTGAGACTCTGGCGCTTGCGTGCCGCACGCGACCTCAGCTCGCGGTCAACGGACGCGGGCACGTCCCGCAAGGTATACTGTATGCTTTTCATGCCTTCAGTATAGGCGGATTCCGCCTACATTGTCAATGGCTGGTGTGAACGATCATTGACTCGCGAGGCTCTTACAAAACCTCTGCCGCGAGGAGCGTGCTCGGAGAGCCCGCGCTACCTGGGTGGCCCGCTCCGGGCGCGGTAGGTTTTGCAAGCGCCTC
>CAZXVN010000488.1:0-11743 GCA_964643945.1 uncultured Lentisphaeraceae bacterium
GCGTGCGGTTGGCCCAGAAAAAGAGCCAGCCCGGCACACGGCTGCGGTAGTGGACCAGATCGGGCTGCACCTGCTCCAGCGTCCGCCGTAAGGCGCGCACGCGTGACGGCACCGTCAAGAGGTTCTTAGACTTCACGTCCAAGGCGATGTGCCGTCCCCCGTCGCGCACGACGGCCTCCGCCAGCCGCCCGCCGCTCGAGATGACCGTGCTGGTGACGCCGCGCTTGACAAACTCGCGGCTGAGTTCGACCGTGCCGCGTTCGACGCCGCCCTCATCGAGCGCCGGGAGGAGTTGGACAATGTGCATGGCTGCTATGATAGTGGGTTCACGGTTCACTGTTCAACCGAACAATTAGTGTTTTTAATCAGCCGCCGCACTGCTACACTCTCGGGTGAATCAACACGTCCTGAAACCGGGCCCGCCGTATCGAGAAAGCCTTCTGAGAAACCAATGTCCAGCTTGGGTCGCGCCACCGCTGCCGGGCGGCTACCGCGAGATGTGGCGCATCGCCGCCCCGCTGATCCTCAGCATGGGCTCGTTCACCATCATGCAATTCTGCGACCGCGTGTTCCTCTCACGCTACAGCAGCGTCGCCATTCAGGCCGCCCTGCCCGCCGGCGCGCTGGCACATACTTTCGTCTGCCTGTTCCAGGCGCTGGCCGGATACGCGGGCACCTTTGCCGCGCAGTATCACGGCGCGAAGCACGCCCGCGGCTGTGTCCTCTCCACGATCCAAGGGCTGTGGCTGGCGCTGGCTTCGTGGCCGTTCATCCTCGCGCTCATCCCGCTCGGCTGCTGGCTGTTGACGTTGAGCGCACATACGGAAGCGGTTCTGGCCGCCGAGAAAACCTATTTCGTTCTGCTCATGGCCGGCGGCGTCATGGTGCCGCTCAACGCCGCCATCGGCGGGTATTTCATGGGCATCGGGCGGACCACGATCAACATGATCGCCAACGCGGCCGGCTGCCTCATCAATATTGTGCTCAACTATGCCATGATCTTCGGACACTGCGGCGTCCCGGAAATGGGCATTGCGGGGGCCGCGTATGCGACGATCCTCTCGGGGTTCTTCACCTTTTTTCTTCAGCTCGCCGTGTTTGCCTATGACAAAACGGTAGGCGAGGTGGGCTTTCCCGCGGTGCTCAAAGCCGATTTTTCTCTGATGAGGCGCCTCGTCCGGTTTGGCGCACCGGCGGGGGTCCAGCTCTTGATGGACATCGGTTCGTTCACGCTTTTCATCCTGCTCACCGGGCGGCTGGGCGAGTTGGCGCTGGCCGCGAGCAACATCGCTTTCAGCATTAACAACCTGGCCTTTGCGCCGTTGCTGGGCTTCGGCATGGCGGCCGCCACGGTCGTGGGTCAGCATCAGGGCGCAGGCCGGCCGGAAGCCGCCGAACGCGCGGGCTACACGGGACAGAAGCTGGCCTGGCTCTATATGGCGGTGATGGGGCTGACGTTCATTCTTCTTCCTGACTTTTACTTCGCGCTGTTCCGTCCGAAGCACGCCTCCTTCTCGTCCGAGGACTTGTTGACGCTCGGGCGTTCGATGCTCTGGCTCATGGCGGCCTGGGGGATGTTGGACGCCGTGACGATCGTCTTGAGCGGCGCGTTGAAAGGCGCGGGCGACACCTTTTTCGTGATGGTCTACACGGTGCTGGGCGGCTGGCTGATCCTCGTGCCTGGCACGCTGTTGCTGCTCCATCTGGGGTTCGGCATCCTGACGCTGTGGGTCTGGCTGGCGGCCTATGTCTCGGTGCTGGCTGGCGGCCTCTGGTGGCGCTGGCGGTCGGGCGCCTGGAAAAAGATCCGCGTCATCGAACACCGCGAGGGGCTGGAGTATATCCCGCCCGTCCCCGACGAGATCCACTAAGCGGTTCGCCCCCCGCAAAAAAAAGGTGTTTTTCGTTTGTTTACAGGCATCCGTTTTTGCTAAATTAAATGTCTTTTGTCTATATAAGGCAAAGGCCGGATGGCCGCTACCTGGTCGGGTGACTGGGGCTGACAGGCGTAGTCCGGAGCGCTAAACAACTAACCCAACGTCTGACGGGCCACGCGGCGCAGCACTGGCGCAGGGATGCGTTCACACGGTCCGGCAGACGGGAACAGACTCACATGGCAATTCGCAAACCCACGGCCGCTACCCCCAAAACAGGTCCTATGTATGCCGCGATGGCGGCCGCTCTCGACCAGCAGATGAACAAGTTTACGGCCGGGTCCATCATCAAGGGCATGATCAGCGGCATCAACGGCAACGAAGTCCTCGTTGATATCGGTTACAAGTCGGAAGGCGTGGTTCCGGCAAACGAGTTCGGAGATGTGGCCCAGATCAAGGTGGGCGAAGAGATCGACGTGTTGCTCGTCGAGCTGGAGAGCGACACCGGGATGGTCATCCTGAGCAAGGGACGCGCGGATGACAAGCTGCGCTGGGATGCGGTCCTCACCAAGTACACCGAAGGCGGCGTGGTCACCGGCACGATCCGCAGCAAAGTGCGCGGCGGTTTGATCGTGAGCGTGGATGGCGTGGACGCCTTCCTGCCCGGCTCCCAGGTCGACGTCACCCCGGTGCATGATCCCGATCCTTATCTGAATCAGACCTACGAGTTCAAGGTCATCAAGATCAGCAACGAGCGCCGCAACATCATCGTGTCGCGCCGCGAACTGATTGAAGAGCGGATGGCGAACAAGAAACGTGAGTTGCTCGGCACCATCGAGAAGGGCCAGCAGCGTCACGGCCGCGTGAAGAACATCACCGATTTCGGCGCGTTCGTGGATTTGAACGGGCTGGACGGCCTGCTGCACATCACCGACATGAGCTGGGGCCGCATCAAGCACCCGAGCGAAATGTTGAAAGTCGGCCAAGAGATCGACGTGGTCATCCTGGATGTGGATATGGACCGCGAGCGTGTCTCGCTGGGCCTCAAACAGGCCTCCCAGAATCCGTGGCACAACATCGACGGCAGCTTCCCGGTCGGCAGCCGCCTGCGCGGCAAGGTCGTCAACCTGGTGCCGTACGGCGCCTTCGTCGAGATCGAGCCGGGCATCGAAGGCCTCGTACATGTCTCCGAGTTCTCGTGGACCAAGCGCGTGGCCCGCGCTTCGGACATACTGAACGTCGGCGATGAGGTGGACGTGGTGGTGCTGAGCATCGACGCCGCAAACCAGAAGATCGCGCTGGGCATCCGCCAGACCGAAGCCAATCCCTGGGATACCGTGCAGGATCGTTACCCCGTCGGCAGCCGCGTGAGCGGCAAGGTCCGCAACTTCACGACCTACGGCGCTTTCGTCGAGCTGGAAGAGGGCATCGACGGCATGATCCACGTCTCCGACATGTCGTGGACGCGCAAAATCAACCACCCGAGCGAAGTGCTCCAGAAGGGGCAGCAGGTCGATGCGGTCGTGCTCGAGGTCAACCCGGCCGACCAGCGTATCAGCCTCGGCTTCAAGCAGGCCAGCGACGATCCGTGGAACACGATCTCCGTCCGCTACGGCATCGGCCAGGTCGTCAAGGGCAAGGTCTCCAAGATCGCCTCCTTCGGCGCGTTTGTGGAACTCGAGGATGGCGTGGACGGGCTCGTCCATATCTCCCAAATCAGCGACCAGCACGTGGAGAAGGTCAAGGACGCGCTCAAGGTCGGACAGGATGTGGAAGCCCGCATCGTGAAGATCGATCGCGAGGAACGTCGCATCGGCCTGAGCATCAAGGCCGTGACCATGAACGAAACCCAGATCGCGGAACTCACCCGCGACCTGAGCATCACAGACCTGAAGCCGGGCGAGAACCTGGTGGGTCTGGCGGCGGCCTTCGACGACGCTTTCTCGCAGAGCGAGGAGTGGCGTCCCGGCGCCGAATAACAACGAGGGGCACCTGGCGCCAGGTGCCCCCTCCTGCGCTGGAGTGATGGATGACAGGAGGAATGGTGTGTTGGGCTATCCAGACTTCCCTCCATCACTCCATCACTCCATTACTCCATCACTCCATCACTCCATCACCCCATCACCCCCCCATGACCCTTCTCGACACCTTCAAAGCGCGGCACCTGTTTGAGGACATGACAAGCCCCGAGCTGGCAAAGGCGCTCGACAAACCCTTGACTGTGTATGCGGGGTTCGACCCCACCAGCGACAGCCTTCAGGCGGGCAACTTCGTGACCATCATGGCGCTGGCGCACCTGCAGCGGGCGGGTCACACCGTCATCGCCCTGGTCGGCGGCGCCACGGGCCTCATCGGCGACCCCTCCGGCAAGTCGCAGGAACGTCATCTCCTGAGCGCGGAACAGGTGGAGCGCAACCTCGTCGGCATCAAAGAGAACCTTTCGCGCCTGCTCGATTTCGACCCCGCCTCCGCCAATCCGGCGATCCTGGTGAACAACTATGACTGGTTCAAGGACTTCACCTTCATCGACCTGCTGCGCGACGTGGGCCGCTATTTCCGTATGGGCAACATGCTGAGCAAGGACAGCGTCAAGAAGCGCCTGGAGTCCGAGGACGGCATGAGCTTCACCGAGTTCTGCTACCAGATCCTCCAGGGCTACGACTTCCTGCATCTCTACAAGACCTGCGGGTGCTCCCTGCAGATCGGCGGCTCCGACCAGTGGGGCAACATCACGGCCGGCACCGAGCTGGTGCGCCGCCTGTGCGGCCAGGAGGTCTTCGGCATGACCATCCCGCTGGTGTGTGACCACACCGGCAAGAAGTTTGGCAAGAGCGAAGGCAACGCGATCTTCCTCGACGCGCGCAAAACCCCCTACTATGACTTCTACCAGTTCTTCCTGCGCACGCTGGACGCGGACGTGATCCGTTATCTGAAGATCTTCACCTTCGTGCCCTTCGAGCGCATTGCGGAACTCGAGGCGGCTGTGGCGAACGCGCCCGAAAAACGCGCGGCCCAGCAGGTGCTGGCTGAAGAGCTGACCCGCACCGTGCACGGCGAGCAGGGCCTGGCCGTGGCGCAGAAGGCGACCGACGTGCTGTTCGGCGGTTCGCTCGACGGCCTGGCCGCCGACGACCTCGAAAAGATCTTCGCCAACGTGGCCTCCGCCGCGCTGCCGACCGGCCAGGTGCTCGGCAAGCCCGCGTTCGAGGTGATCGCCCTCGCCGGCATGCTGGCAAGCAAGGGCGAAGCGCGCCGGCTGGTGCAGCAGGGAGGGCTGAACATCAACAACGTCCGCGTCGCCGACCTCGCACGCGTGTTTGGCGCGGACGACCTGATCGATGGCCGCCTGGCCGTCCTGCGCAGCGGAAAGAAAAGCTTCTTTTTGCTCAAGGTGCAGTAAGCGTGTCAACTGCCCAAGACGCGGCGCTCAATAATTTTGCCCTTTTGCGCGGCCGTCCTCTGTGGTATAGTGTTCCCATGATTTCAAAAGAGCCTTTTTGCCGGGCAACGGTTTATACCGCGCGCCTCTTCGTGTGCGGACTCTCTGTCTGTGCCGGCCTGGCCCGCGCCTCGGCGGCCACCGCCGGTTATACCCCTACGCCCTTTTCGCACTACCAGCCGATCCTGGACCGGATGCCGTTCGGGCCGCCGCCCTCCGCTTTAGGACAGCCCGCCGTTGACCCCGCGCTTGTCCAGAGCGCCGCCCAGCTTCAGGTCGAACAGCAAAAGCTCGCCAAACAGATCAACATGTCCTGCATCAATGTGACGCCCGACGGCACCACCGCCATCGGATTCACCGACCTCGAGGCCAAGCCGCCGGTCAACTACTACCTGCTGGTCGGCGCCTCTGCCGGCGGCTGGACAGTCGTGGAGGCCGATTATGATGCGGAGTGGGCCCAGATCGAGAAGGGCGATGTGTCCATCACCCTCAAGCTCGGCAAGGGCCTGATCGACGGGCCGCCCAACCGCGAAGCAGCCGCCGTCGCGAAAACCTCTATTACCCCCCCCGTGACGCCCGCCGCCGCACCCGCCGCCGCACCCGTGCCCGTCCCTGCTCCCGCTGCCGAGGCCGCCCCCGTACCCCGTTCAGGCCTTATCCGGCGCCCCTCCCAAGGTGGTCGCCCGTCGGTCAACACCGCCAGCCTGCAGCGCAGCCGCTCGGAAACGGATCAGGTGCGCCAGGACATCGAAAAGATCAAGAGCGACGGCGGCGATGTCATGTCGTACATGCAGCGGTTGAAGGAACGCAAACAGCAGGAGAGCGATCAGAAAGCTGCCGCAGAAGAGTCCGCCCGCACCAAGCTGCAGGACCTCGCCCGCAAGATCACCCAAGAGGAACTTGCCAAAAAAGAGCGCGAGATGAACCTGAACCTGATCGAGCAGGGCGCAAAACCCATCTCCGATATCGAGCTGACCCCTGAAGAGGAGGCCGATCTGGTCGACAAAGGCGTGCTCGCGCAGTGAGGAAGTCGGGGGAGGCTGGGCAATGGGCAGTCTTGAACCTTGAAACCAACGCCGTCAGGCGCGATGACACCATGGAACCGTGAAACCTTTTTTCAACCTGTTTAGGAATAGATCATGAAAACATCTCTGACCGTCTTGTCCGCCGTCCTGTCCCTCGCTTCAACGCTGGCCGCGCAACCCGCCCCAAGGCCGGCCCAGGCCGGCGCACTTAAACCCCCGGCGGCGCAACAGCCGCCCCGCGTGATGGACCCCGCCGCCCGCTCCAACATGCTCGCGAAAACCGGCGGCATCGTGCAGCAGCCCGCCTCGGGCCCTTCACTCCTCGTTCTCAACACCCAGACGCGCGTCGCCTCCGCCGCCTTCGAGGACGCCACCACCAAGATCCTGAAAGTCCTGCGCCTCCCAACGGCCCTGCGGAGCCGCCCCTCGGCTGAGCCCGTCACCGAAGCCCTCAAGGCGCTGGCCGACACCAACACCGCGGCGGTCGTGGTCATCGCCGACCTCGCCGGGTACCCGGCCCTGCTGATCGCCCCGGAGAGCCGCTGGGCGCTGGTGAATGTGGCCGCTCTGGGCGGCAGTGACACGCCCCCCGAAAAGCGGACGGAGCGGGCGCAGAAAGAGCTCTGGCGGGCCTTCGGCTACCTCATGGGCGCGGCCAATTCCAATTTCGAGAGCTGCCTGCTGAAATCCGTCCTCACGACCGAAGACCTTGACGCCTTGAAGCCCATGAATCTTTGCCCTGAGCCGTTCAACAAGATCATGGCCCACGCGCAAAAGCTCGGCATGAAGCCCACCCGCATGTCCACCTACCGCAAAGCGGTGGAAGAGGGCTGGGCCCACGCGCCGACCAACGACTTCCAGCGCGCAATCTGGAGCGAGCTGAAGAAGTAGGGGCTGTTCAACTCTTCCCTTGTGCCCTTAACCCCGACGGCATGCTGGCGTGCCTCTTGACCGACAGGCCCTCGCCAAACCGGTGTTCATGCCGTCCGTGTCGTAGGGGCGTCCGGCGGGTCGCCCCCTCTCACGCCAACAGCGCGGCGGCGGCGGCAGGGCAGGACGCGAGCCACGCGGCAAGGGTCTGCGCGGTCTCAGGCGGCAGCGCCTGGATCTCGCGCAGGTAGTCTTTGGCTGGCAGGCTGGTGGCGACGGCCTGGACGGCTTCAGGAATGGCGGCCGCCTCGCGTGCGGCGAGTTGCGCGGTCAACGCATCCTTCATCGCGGGCCATGCGGCCACGCAGGCGCGGTCTTCCTCCGCCGTCTGCGCCTGCGCGGTCTTCTTGACGAGCTCGTCCAGCCGCGACAGGCGCTCCGCCAGCATTTCCGCGAGACGGTGGCGTGCGCCGTCGTAACAGGCGGCCTGAAACGGGTCGCTTTGCATGAAAGGCGCACGGAACACGCGGTACCAGAGATCGAGCGCGAGGAGGTTGCCGATGTAGAGCAGGTTGTTGCGCACGATCCGCCTGACGCCATGATACTGGCGCGGGTCGTAAGGGGTGTTGAGGGTGCTGCGCAAAGAGGGCTTGGCCACGAGCCGGCCGGGTTCCGTCACGTCGCCGCGCCAGATCTGTCCGGCGGGGATTACCGTGCCGAAAGCGAGGACGCACGGGCCGACCAGTCCGCCTTGGCCACCGAGGAAAATCGCGGGCTGGTTCAGCAGCACGCCGTGCGGCACATCGCCGATCAGCGAGGCCGTGGCTTTGTCCTGATGCGGCGTAAAGTTAAAGTGGATGTAGGAGGAGCCGATCTCCGAGTGGTTCTTGCGGCCCGTGCCGCCAGCCATGAGGCAGTCGCAGAAGTTGATCAGGCTGCCTGCGGCGACCCACGGCAGGAAGACCGTCTGCTTGACGCCGACCGTGTGGGCGATCGAGGACTCCTCCTCGAAAAGGCAGCCGGGACGCACATGCGCGCCGCTGCCGGACTTGAAGCCGTTCAGGAAGGTCGCATGGTCAAAAAAGCCGCCCGCGAGATGCACCTTCGCACCGAGCTGGCAGTCTGAAACGGTGGCGGGCGCCTCGGCGCCGATCACGCAGCCGGGGCCGACAGACAACTCCGCTCCGCCGAGGCGGCAGCCGGGGTGAACCGTGACGCCCGCCGCAATGCGCTCGGGGCTGACGTCAGCGGCGATGAAGGTGGTTTCTGGCGCGATGAAAATCACGCCGCGGGATTGGAGGAGGTGGAGGAGGTTCATCCCAGCCCCTCGTGTACGGCTTGGGTAAGCCGGGCGATCCACACCTCGACAAGGGCGGACTCGCTGGCTTCGACCAGCAGGCGGATGCGGGGTTCGGTGCCGGAGTAGCGCACGATCACGCGACCGGCTTCTTGCAGGTCTGCCTCGCACGCCTTGATCGCCGCGGCGAGGACGGGAATCTCATGGACCGGCTTCTTCTCTTTGACCTTGAGACTGACGAGTTTGTGCGGGTATTCGGTCATGCAGTCGGCCAGCTGCGCGAGCGTCTTGCCCTCCTGTTTCATCACGCGCATCACTTGCAGCGCGCTGATGATGCCGTCGCCGGTGGTGGCGTGGTTGTGGAAGATCAGGTGGCCGGACTTCTCTCCGCCCAGCGAATGGCCGCCCTTGCGCATGGCGTCGATGACGTAGCGGTCTCCGACATCGGTGACCTCCACGTTGATGCCGTGTTTGCGCATGGCGTCGTGCAGGCCGAGGTTGCTCATGCGGGTCACCACAATCGTGTTGTTGGCCAGCAGGCCGCGGTCTTTAAAGGCGATGGCGCAGGCGGCGAGGATGCGGTCGCCGTCGATGATCGCGCCGTTGGCGTCGGCGAAGATGACGCGGTCAGCGTCGCCGTCGAGAGCGATGCCGATGTCCGCGCCGTGCTCTTGCACCAGTTTCGCGACCCCCTCGGGGTGCAGCGCGCCGCAGTTGGCGTTGATGTTCAAGCCGTCGGGGGAGACGCCGATCTTGATGACGGCGGCCCCCAGCTCGCGGAAGATCCAGGGGCCCATGTCGTAGGCCGCGCCGTTGGCACAGTCCATGACCACCTTGAAACCGCTCAGCTTTTCGTTGTCAATCGTGCTTTTTGCAAACTCAATGTAGCGGCCGCGCGCGTCGTCAAGACGGTAAGCCTTGCCGAGCTGGTCGCTGCGGATGTCGTCGGTGCTGAGATCCGTCTCGAGGATCAGCCGCGTGATCTCGGCCTCGTCCCCGTCCTCAAGCTTGTAGCCAAGCGGGCTGAAGATCTTGATTCCGTTGTCATCAAACGGATTATGCGAGGCGGTCAGCATGACACCGATGTCGGCGGCGAGCGAACGCGTCAGGTGAGCGACGGCCGGGGTCGGCACGGGGCCGACCAGAAACACATCACATCCGGAGGAGACCAGTCCGCTGGTAATCGCGGTCTCCAGCATATACCCGGAGAGGCGGGTGTCTTTGCCGATGACGGCGCGTGCGCTGCCGTAGCCGTGCGCGTGGAGACGTCTGCCCAGCGCCTTGCCCAGTTTCAGCGCGAGTTCGGCGTTGACCGGATACCTGTTTGCCTGACCACGAATGCCGTCGGTACCGAAGAGTTTCCGCATGCAACTCCTTCCTCTTGTCTATCCGTGATTCCTGCGCCCCCTCAAGAAACCCGTCTGGGCGCGCCCCGCCGCATCCCCTCGAACGCGCCCGCGCGGCGAGTAAAACACGGTTAGCTTATACCACCCTGCGGCAGACCGTCCAGCGGATTTCACTTCCCCGGGCGCCTTCCCCGGGCGCATCGATTCGGTGTAATCAACGCCTTCCGGATTCTGATTGCTGAAACGGGTCTTATTCCGATAAGATCAAAAAAGCTGTTTCAAACATGAAGAGAGGGCTTGTCAATGTGCGGGATTGTCGGCTATGTGGGAAAACGCAGCGCGTGTGATATTCTGATCAACGGTCTGCGCCGCCTCGAATACCGGGGCTATGATTCGGCGGGCGTGGCGTTGCTTACCCAAGGCACGCTGGCGGTCGTCAAGCAGACGGGCAAGGTCGCCTCGCTGGAGAAGCGTTTGACCGAAACCTTGCCTGCCGCCGTTCGCGAACAGGCCGGCGTCGGCATCGCCCACACGCGCTGGGCGACGCACGGTTTACCGACCGAGGCCAACGCGCATCCGCACCTGGCGGATGGCGGCCGGCTCGCGCTGGTTCACAACGGCATCATCGAGAATTATGCGCCGCTTCGGCGGCAGCTCGAGGCGCGCGGTTGCGTTTTCGTCTCGCAGACCGACACCGAGGTGTTGGCGCATCTGGTGAGCACCTTTGACACGGGCGATCTTCTGTCGGCGGTTTCGCAGGCGTTGAAACGGGTCGAGGGCACCTATGGCATTGCGGCGGTCTCCACGCGCCATCCGGGCCAGATCGTGGTGGCGCGCAAAGGGAGCCCGCTTGTGATCGGCATCGGTGACGGCGAGACGGTCATCGCCAGCGACGTGTCGGCGATCGTGGCGCACACGCGCCAGGTGATCTACCTGCAGGACGGCGATGTGGCACGGGTGACGGAGGACGGGGCGCAGGTGTACACGCTCAACAACGTGCCGGTCGACCGGGCGGTCGCCAAGGTGGAGTGGGAGATCGGTGCGGCGGAGAAGGGCGGCTATGAGCACTTCATGCTGAAGGAAATTTTCGAGCAGCCGGCGGCGCTTCAGAACACGGTCCGCGGGCGGCTGGACCTGATGCTGAGCACGGCGATCCTCTCCGGGCTCAGCCTCACACCGCGCGACCTGGCGGCGATCCGGCGGCTGGTGATTGTCGCCTGCGGCACCTCGCTGCACGCGGGCATGGTGGGAAAATATCTGTTTGAAGGGCTGGCCGACTTGCCGACCGATCCTGAACAGGCGGCCGAGTTCCGCTATTGCAATCCGATCTTAGGACCGGACGATCTGGTCATCGCGATCAGCCAGTCCGGCGAGACGGCGGACACGCTGGCGGCTGTGCGCGAAAGCATTCAGAAGGGCGCTTTGGTGGCGGGACTCTGCAACGTAGTCGGCTCCACCATCGCACGCGAGACGGGTCGTGGCGTGTATCTGCATGCGGGGCCAGAGATCAGTGTGGCCGCGACCAAGGCGTTTACCGCCCAGGTGACCGTTCTGCTGATGATGGCGCTCAAACTCGGGCGTTGCCGCCGATTGTCGCGCGAGGCGGGGCGCACCCTCTGTGAGGAGATCGTGAGCCTTCCGGCGATGGTGGAGCAGGTGCTGGCTCAGAGCGCGGTGATCGCGGCAATCGCGGCGAAGTACGCGCACGTCAACAACGCGTTCTTTATCGGGCGCGGCATTCTTTATCCGACGGCACTGGAGGGGGCGCTGAAGCTCAAGGAGATCAGCTACCTTCACGCCGAGGGGTATCAGGCGGCGGAACTCAAGCACGGTGCGAGATCGGAAGAGCACACGTCTGAACTCCAGTCACCGGCTATGATCTCGTATGCCGT
>CAZXVN010000489.1:0-7584 GCA_964643945.1 uncultured Lentisphaeraceae bacterium
GGCAATCCAGCTCCGGGTTGTGTCCAAGCCGGAAAAGGAGCTGGCCGTGCTCCTGTCGCGAATGAAATTGAGACTTCCGAATGTGCCGTTGAAACTGAAAATGTAGTCAAGACTTTTGAGGGACGTTTTGTTTATTTCCAAAGAGTTATGACATCAAATGCTGTCCAACTGGCGAACTCGGGCTAAGGCCCCACCGCCCGCGGAGCGGGCTCAAACGCTGAGGGTAACTTGCTTGAGCGATTAAGATTAGGATAAAAATTACGATTATGAATGGAGGCGTTACCTCCTAATCGTAAGTGTGGCGTAAAGTGTAGCATGCACCCAATTTTGAACCCGCCCTCACAGATTCACTTTGACACGGTAGAACCACGCGCCAGAGAGGACGTTGGTGTCGGTTACGGACATGGGACCATTCGTTCCCTGCATGTTAACATAGTCCAGAAGGTTGGACCACGGCACGAGCGGACAGAGTTCAGGTGTGGTCAGCACCGTATAGGACCATGTGCTCGTACCCGGCCATTCCACCACAGCGTGGCCATTCTGTATGCGGATTGCCGTGATGCTGATCGTGGGCTTAATCTCGACCCTCTGCTGGAGCTCGTCGGACCAGCTGCCATTGAAGTTCGCATCGCCCAAGTACGTGGCGATGACCGTGTGAGAACCCTCCGTCAGGTCAGCTACAGCGGCACTGATCGCCGTTGCGCCTGCCAAAGCCACAAGATCACCAAAGTCCATGCCGTCGATCGTGAACTTCACGAGGCCTGTGGGAGTGTGGCCGGACCCTGTGCTGTCCGTGACGCTCGCCGTAAAGGTCACCGCCTCGCCGACCTCGGAAGGATTACGGGATGCTTGCACCGCCGTTTGACTGGTAATCTTAGCGTACTGGTGTGGCCGGATCGCAAGCGCGCCCATGGCCCAGTTGATGGAACTCCCATAGGTCGCCGTCCATGAGTTCGTCACGCTGGGTGCACCATCCCTCGTGCTGCCGCCACCCGATGTGTATCCCCAAGGGAACGCAAGGTTTGTTTCGGAGTTCAGGCTCCAGTGTTCCGTCTGCCCAGCACCAGCCGCCGTCAGGTTGACGCCTTGCAGGGCGACCGTGTCCACAATCATCTCGCCGAGTGACGACGCGAGGGAGACGTGCGGCTGGGTGCCCGAATTGCCAACACTGGACGCGAAAACGCCGCAGGGGATGACCTGTTCCACATTTCTGAGGGTCATCACGCCCGCCACCCACCCTTCACCGGGCGCTTGGTTGAAATTCACCGTCAAAGCCGCGGTGCCAACGGGCGGATGCGTCAGCACCCAGATGGAGACCACTTTGTCGTCGTTGGTTCGGGCTCCCGCCAACGTCAACGGAAGGTTGCCGTACAGCACATTCGTGACCATTCCCCACGCCTCAGGCGTGTTGTTGATCGAGATGCCCGCCACCAGCAGATGGTTGGTGCTGCTGTCGTAAACCATGTGCATGACGGTTCCTGACGGATCCTCCTGAAACGTGCCGGCAGACACATTGTCCACGCCGATCATTGCATCGACATTGTAGGTCGCCGTGCTGGTCATCGGTTCTATCGGTACGCCGATAACCGTCTCGGGCGTGGTCACCACGGTGTTGGACGCATCCAACATGGCAGGGGCGGCTTTCGGCTGGCGAAATGACGAGGGGGCGGGGGGAGCCGGAGGAGCGGTGCTGGCTTTGGCCCTGAACGTGAGGAACAGGTTTGTGATGGCGCCCGGCGCCAACGGCCCCAGATTGGCCCAGTTGATGACGCCGTCATCAAGATTGTTATCCGATGGCGGTACGGCGTATAGGTAGGTCAGGGACGCTGTGTCGTACTCGTCTATCACCGGCACCTTATCCAGCACAACGTCGCCCGCGTTCGCCACCTCGATCCAAAATACAACATACTCGCCGATCTGTAGTGCGAGGTCGTTCTGCCGACTCACCAGCAACTTCACAATGCTCACACTTGGAGCGGCCGTCGTGTGCAACGCGTCGTTGGTCACCGGCCGTACCGGCACCTCGCTGATCGTACGCGGTGCCGACACCGCCATGTTGGTGGCCATACCGCTGTCTACCACCTCGAACCGGGCCGTGATGGTCACGCTGTCTCCCGGTGCCAGCGGCCCCACGTTGGACCAGTTAAGGACGCCGTCATCCAAGTATAAGTTGCCGTATTCATCCCAGTCGTCATCCGGGGAAGGTTCGGCTTCGACATAGGTCAGCATATCCCAACAGTAGGTGTCCTCCACCGGCACCGTCTCCAGCGGATAGTCGCCGATGTTGCTCACCGTGATCGTGAACACGTTGGTCTCATACCGGGTCACGTTATACCACAGCGCCGGCCGGCCCTGCGGAAAAATCAGTTCCTTGACGATGCTCACACGCGGGTTCACGTTGGTGTGCGGCACCGCATGGGCGGAGGCCGTCGTGATGACACGGTTCGTGCCCACGCCGCTGGCCAGGACGTCGAACCGCGTCATCACGGTCGTGCAGCCGTCCACCGCCAGCGGTCCGACGTTGGTCCAGGTGAGCACCCCGCCCGTCTGGCCCGATTCGGGCGGCGTCGCCGAGACAAAGCTCAGCAAATCCGTATTAAAGGTGTCGGTCAGCGGCACCGTGAAAATCGGCATCCCGCTCGTGTTGGTGACTGTGATCTCGAACTCGATCTGTTCTCCGATCGCCACCGGCCGGCCCGCCGGACTCGACACGCGCTTCGCCACAAAGAGCGGGGCCACCGCCGTGTGCGGCGCGCCGTTGGTCCACGGCGGCACCGGCACGTTGTTGGTTGTGGTCGGGGCCGTCACCACCACGTTGGTGCCCGCGCCGCTGCGCACCGTGCTGAACCGGCCCGTGATGGTCGTGCTTGCGCCCGGTGCCAGCGGCCCTGCGTTGGCCCAGTTGAGGGTGCCGTCGTCGGCGCTGTCGTCCGGCGGCGGCTCGGCACCCGCAAAGGCCAGCAGGCTCGTATCGTAGGTGTCCGTTACCGGCACCGTGTCCAACGGGTAGTCGCCGGTGTTGCTCACCGTGATGGCGAACACGTTGGTCTCGCCCACGATTGAAGCGCGGCCTGTCGGGAAAATCAAAGTTTTGTCGATGTTCACGCGCGGGTTCACGTTGGTGTGCGGCACCTCGTTGGTCGAAGTCGTTGTGATCACATAGTTCGTGCCGATGCCGCTGGTCAACACGTTGAACCACGTCGTCACCGTCGTGCTGCCGCCCACGTTCAACATGCCCAGGTTGCTCCAGACCAGCGTCCCGCCCGTCTGGCCCGCTTCGGACGGCGTCGCCGAGGCAAAGCTCAGCAGGTTCGTGTCAAACGTGTCAATCAGCGGCACCACAAACACCGGCACCGCGCCCGTGTTGGTGACCGTGATCGAGAACTCGATCTGTTCCCCGACCGCCGCCGGACGGCCCGGCGGGCTGACCACGCGTTTCGTCACCAGCAGCGACGCGTCTGCGGCCGTGTGCGGCGCGCCGTTGGTCCATGACGGCACCGGCACGCCGTTGGTTGTCGAGGGCGTGGTCACCACCACGTTGGTGCCCGTGCCACTGCGCACCACGCTGAACCGTCCCGTGATGGTCGTGCTGCCGAACACGGCCAGCGGACCCACGTTGGTCCAGTTGAGGATGCCGTCATTGATCGTATCCATGGGCGGTGGCTCGGCACCGACAAAGGCCAGCAGGCTCGTGTCGTAGGTGTCCTCGATCGGCACCGTGTCAAGCGGATAATCACCGCTGTTGCTCACCGTGATCGTAAAGACGTTGGTCTCGCCCACGGCCGCGGGCCGGCCCGACGGATAAAGCAAAGTCTTGATCAGGCTGGTAGCAGGCAAGACTACCCGCACCGTGGCTTGGTTGGTCTGGCTGCCGACGGGTACGCCATGGATCTCCGTGACCGTAGAGATGACGGTGTTCGTCGTCACGCCCGGCAGAGTGCTGCGGATGGCCGTGAAATTGACTGTGACGTTCGTCGAACCGCCAACCGCGATCGGCCCCGCGTTGTCCCAAGTCAACTGGTTGCCCGCTAAAACGCTGACTGGCGGCGTTGAAGAATGGAAGTCCAAGATCGCCGTGTCGTAGGTGTCGTCCAACACAACGGTGCCGAGTGCGACGTCACCGGTGTTGGTCACCGTGATTTGGAAGGTAACCCGCTCGCCAAGGGCCGCCGGGTGATCGGTCGGGCTGATCAGCGTCTTGAAGGTGGAAAAGCCCGGCGACACCGCCGTGTGCGGCGCGCTTGATGTGCTCGCGTCGGCCATCGGCGGCGACCAGATCGCGACATTCGTGCCCGTGCCGCTGGCTAAAGCCTTAAACCGCGCCGTGACAACCATCTGGCTGCTGATGCCCACCGGACCCACATTCGTCCAGGAAAGCGTTCCCGTCACGAGATTCGTGCTGTTGGCGGGCGGCGACTGGCTCACGATCTGGAGAAGATTCGTGTCGAACGCGTCGATCAGCGACAAGGTGTCCAGAACCACATAGCTCTGATTGGCCATCAGCAGGGTAAAGACAAATTCCTCGCCCACCAGCGCAGGACGTCCCGCCGGAATCTGAAGTTGCTTGGCCACGACGAAGTCCACGGCTACCGCCGTATGCGGCACGATCGAGGTGCTCGGCAGCACCGGCACGTCATTGGTTGTGGTCGGCGCGGTTACACCGACGTTCATTCCGCTGCCCAACGCATAGGCGGTAAACCGGGCCGTCACAGTTACGCTTCCGCCCACCTCCAGCGGGCCCACGTTCGTCCAGGTCAGCGTGCCAGCCGGCAGGTTCGTGCTGTTCGCTGGCGGCGTCTGCGAGACCACCGACAGCAGGTTCGTGTCGAACGTGTCCACCAAAGGCACCGAGTCCAGCCTGACCGTGCCGGTGTTGGTCACGGTCAGCCCAAAGACGATCTCCTCTCTGCTCACCGTAGCCGGACGACCCAAAGGGCTGATGATCTTCTTGCTGAGAAGCACGCCCGGCGACACGACGGCATAAGGCACACCCGATGTGGCCGCTGGAACCGGCACGCCGTTGGCGTTCAAGGGAGCCGTCACCACCACGTTGGTGCCTGTGCCGCTGCGCACCGCGCTGAACCGGCCCGTAATGACCGTGCTCGCACCAGGCACCAGCGATCCCACGTTGGCCCAGTTGATCCGGCCGTCGTTCACGTTGTCAACCGAGGCCGGCGTCGCGCTCACGAAGGCCAGCAGGCCTGTATCGTAGGTGTCCACCACCGGCACCGTGTCCAGCAGATAGTTGCCGGTGTTGCTCACCGTAATCGTAAACACGTTGGTTTCGCCCACGGCCGCAGGCCGGCCCGACGGGAAGACCCGCGCCTTGGCGATGCTGACGCGCGGGTTGACGTTGGTGTGCGGCACCTCGTTGGTCGAGGTCGTTGTGATCACACAGTTCGTGCCGATGCCGTTGGTCAGCACATTAAACCGCGTCGTCACGGTCGTGCTGCCGCCCACGGCCAGCAGGCCGAGGTTGTTCCAGGTCAGCGTCCCGCCCGCGTGGAACGATTCAGGCGGCGTCGCCGAGACAAAGCTCAGCAGATTCGTGTTGAAGGTGTCGGTCAGCGGCACCGTAAACACCGGCACCGCGCCCGTGTTGGTGACCGTGATCGAAAAAACCAGCTGCTCGCCGATGGCCACCGGGCGGCCGGACGGGCTGAACACGCGCTTGAAAACGAAAAGCGCCGCGTCCTCGGCCGTGTGCGGTGCGCTGTTCGTGGCCGTCGGTACCGGCAGGCCGTTGGTGTTCGAGGGGGCCGTCACCACCACGTTGGTGCCCGCGCCACTCCTCACCGCGCTGAACCGTCCCGTGATGACCGTGCTGCCGCCTACAGCCAGCGGACCGACGTTGGTCCAGTTGAGGATGCCGTCATTGATGCTGTCCGCCGGTGCGGGCACCGCGCTGACAAAGGTCAGCAAGCCCGTGTCGTAGGTGTCCACCACCGGCACGATGTCCAGCGGGTAGTCGCCGGTGTTGCTCACCGTGATCGTGAAGAGGTTGGTCTCGCCCACGGCCGCAGGACGGCCCGACGGGAAAACCCGCGCCTTGGCGATGCTGACTTTAGGGCTTACGATCTGATGCTCCACGCTGCTGGTGTTCACGGGAACAGACACGCCGTTGGTCATGCTGGGCGTCGCCACCCCTTGATTCGTCCAAATACCCGCATACGCCGCCGTGAATCGCGCCGTGACCACCGTACCGGCCCCCACAGCCAGCGGGCCCACGTTCGACCATACCACATTTTGAAAGTTCGTTACATTTACCGGGGGCGTCGCACTGATAAACCTGACAAAGTTGGTGCTAAACCTGTCTCTCAAATGCACCGTGTTCAGCGTCACCTCGCCCGTATTCGTCACCGCGATCTGGAACACGACCGTTTCACCGACCGCTGCCGGACGTCCGGACGGACTGACTAAAGTCTTGATGAGAACGTAGCCGGGAGACACACTCATGAAGGTGGCCGTGCCATAATCGTCTTCCGCCGGGATGCCGTTCCCCGGCATCGAGTCGGGATCAAACTGATTGGACGTCCACACTTCCGCGACATTGGTGATCGTCCCAAGCGCGATGGCGGTTGCCGTGATTTGCAGATTCGTGCTGCTGCCGGCATTCAGCGTGCCGATGGTCCAGATGCCGTTTGTCGAATTGTAGAGTCCGCCGCTGCTTGACACATAGGTCGCACCGTCCGGCAGGAAGTCGCGCACCGTTACGCCCGTCGCGTTGCTGAAGCCCCGATTCGTAACGGCAACCGTGAACGTCACATTGCTGCCCTGATGCACAAAGGCCCTGTCGACGCTCTTGATCAGGCTCAGGTTCGCCTCCTCCACAGTGATGACGGCCTGGCTCTGGTCATCCTCCGTCGGCACGCTGTTCCCCGGCGTCGAGTCCGGGTCGCCCTGCACGGCTGTCCAGACCTGGGCGCTGTTCGTGATCACTCCGGAGCGCGTGGTCGTTGCGGTGATCAGTAAAGATGTCGATGAGTTCCGGCTCAACGCCCCGATGTTCCAGGTACCGTTGCTGCTCGTATAGGCGCCGCTGCTGGCGCTGGCGAACCTGAGACCGGTCGGCAGGATATCCCGGACACTGACACTTGTCGCGTTGCCCGGGCCCTTGTTGTTGACCACAAGGGTGAACGTCACGTTGCTGCCAACCTGCGTCAGCAGGGTGCTGGCTGTCTTGCTCAGCTCCAAATCCGCCGTGAACGTGATCCCGCAATTACCCGGACGGTCAGACGGAACGAAAATGGCGTTCAGGTATATCCGCCTGCCGTTAATGGCCACCAACGTGTTTCCGCTGTAATCATGTCCGCCCAGATAAAACACCACACCCCCGAGGGCGTTACCAGCGAGTTTGGCAACCCCCGCCCTATAGCTGTTGGCTTTCGATGCGTTTTGTACGCACAGGTAAGCGCTATTCGTGAAGACCGATCCTGTTGCCAGTCCCCAGTCCTGAAGCGACCCTCCTTCGTCAGCCAAGAGCCCTTGAAACTGATTGTACGCCATATCCGGATTGGGATAGATAAACGTGTTGGCGTCGTCCTTGTCCACAAAGCCAGCTTTAGAGTGGAAGTATCCGTTCGC
>CAZXVN010000490.1:0-5517 GCA_964643945.1 uncultured Lentisphaeraceae bacterium
CACCCGCCAGCCCGAAAATCAGCACACCCGCGCACACCGCCAACGCCGCGCCCGTCTGCAGCCGCGTCGCCAATGCAGTCGCCAATGCCGCAAACATCGCCAAAGCGAACAGCACCAACAACGCCACCGGAAGTACCCGCAGGTTGAGTTCGGGGTGATACAACACCAGACCCGCCGCAGCGTGCGCAGGTCCACCGCCGCACCCGGTACACGCCGCCTCGCCAGACAGGGAATAGAGTTGCCCGAAACGGTTGTAGAAACCCGAGGCCGCCACCACCGCCCCTTGTGACAGTGCCACGCCCGTGAAAGCCGACACCCCGAACCGCCACCGCCGCCAATAATGGCCCGCCGCCGCCACAATCAACGCCATCGCCACGCCTGAAAAGCTCAGCGACAGCGTCAACGGATCTGTGGCGAATCCCGTGAAGTCCTCCAACGTCAGAAAGTGCGCGGAACCGCGCTCGGCCAGCAAGGTCGCCGCCAGCACCCCACACCAGAACACCGCCACCACGCTGAAAACCCCCAGCCATTTTGCCAGCACGAACGTCACACGCGAAACCGGCTTGCCGATCACCGCTGCCGCCGTACCCCGCGCGATCTCCTCCGCGACGGAGCGACCCGCCGTGCCCGCAGCCAATACCAGACCGAACACCAGCATGCACGCGAGCCCGCTATCGCGCGCCAACCGTCCGTCCTCGCTGAAGCGCTGGAACTGAAAGACCGGAACCAGCAGTGTCGTCAGCACGGCCGACAACAGTATAAGAAACGCGATCGGCTGTTGGATCGCCTCGATCAGCGTTGTGCCCGCGATCGCCGCCACCTGCTTGAGCGTGCGCCACACACCCGCATGATTGTGAGGGGGTAGTCTCATGTTTCGCATTGTACCGAATCATGCCCAACACGTCAAAAGCCCTGCAAGAACAAAAAAGGCCGCCGGTCGCCCGGCGGCCTTTTTCGAAGACGCGCATCAGTTGACAATACGCCCGGGCCAGGGAATTTCAGACCCCTTGATGAACGCCAAGGAGTTCCTGCCCGCGACCGGCCCCACCGCATGCGCGCCCAGGCAGAGCGTCAGCAGCAGCAGAAGCACCGCCGCAATCGAAGCGGCGAACACCGCGATGGCGGTAAAGACCGGAGACTCCTGCTTCCTCGGAAAGTCGACAGCGCTGATCGCCGTCATCTGCACGCCCTCAGGGAAAGCCTGTCCGTCCGCTGTGGCCTCCCCCTCCTCTTTCACGCCCGGACGCTTGATCTTCAACGTTTTTTTCTGCGTCACCGAGGCGCTCTCCGCACGCTGAGCCGTCGCCGCATTCGGCAAGGCGGCGTCCGGAATGCGCGAGGTCTGCCGGATCGGCGTGGTCGCCGTCTTGTTCGTTTGAGAGGCCAAATCCGTCGGACGCTTCAGACGGATCGTCTTGGGCTCGGACTTATCCACACTCATGTGCGCCATCGGCGCCACACCGATGGCGGAGTCCAGCGAAATGCGCGACGTCTTGGATTTGGTGGCCTGCATCTGTACGTCCGACAGCGGCTTGGGGCCGTCCGGCAAAGGATTCGCACCCGGAGTCGGCGGATGCTGAGGCTGCATAGAAGAAACCGCTACCGGACGCAGGCGCACCGTGGCCGGCGCGGCAGAAGACGCCGCCGGAGCGGCGGCAACCGCTTCGGGAACCGGCACGCGCGTCGTCGAGCGTGGATTAGCAGAAGACGCGGGTGGAAGGCCGTCCGCTGACGAGTCAGCCCGCTGACTGACCGTGATCGGACGCGGTGTGCCCGGCACAACCGGTGTATGAGGTGAAACGCCTTCCGGTTTGGCAAAGGGTGTCACTTTCGGTGGTATCGCTCCCTGGGGAACCTGATCCTGATCAGCCATAACTCGTGCCTCCATCTCGTTTAAACAGCCGCCTTAGACGGCCATCACTTCCGCTTCTTTGTGTTTCAGTTCACTATCGATTTTGGCGATGTGCGCGTCTGTCGCCTTCTGAACCTCGGCCAGTCCGCGATCCCGCTCGTCTTCCGTGATCTTGCCGTCCTTCTGCAATGCCTTAACCAACTCGTTCGCGTCGCGACGCACGTTGCGCACAGCAATACGCGACTCTTCAGACTGGCGTTTGGCCACCTTGACGATCTCTTTGCGGCGCTCCTCGTTCAGTTCGGGGATCGGGATGCGAATCACGCGCCCGTCATTCCGCGGCGTCACGCCGAGATTAGCCGCCAGAATCGCCTTCTCAATCGCAGACAATACGGTCGGGTCATACGGGCTGATCACAATCAGCCGAGGCTCCGGCGTCGAGATGTTGGCGATGTCGCGCAACCGCGTCAGCACACCGTAATAAGGCACCTGCACGCCGTCCACCAGCGCAGGAGACGCCTTGCCCGTGCGCAAACCCGAAAACTGCTCTTTCAACACCTTGGCCGTGTTGCCCATCTTGTCGATGGTGTCCACAAGCACATCATCCACTGTATGCATTACACCACTCCTAAAACGGCGTCCCTGCGAAGTCGCACGTCCCTGTCCGCATCCTCACCCGATACACGTTTTGTCGCCGACCCGTGTACCGATGGTCGCGCCGCACACGATCCGCTCCAACGCACTCTCATCACGAAAGTCGAAAACAACAATGGGTATCCGGTTGTCCATGCACAGCGCGAACGCCGCGGAATCCATCACCTTCAACCGCTTGTTCAACACATCTTCGTACGACACCTGATCATAGCGTATCGCACTCGGATCCACATTCGGATCCGCCGTGTAGATGCCGTCCACATTGGTCGCCTTGAGCAATATCTCCGCGCCGATCTCGCTCGCCCGCAACGCCGCCGCCGAGTCCGTGCTGAAATACGGGTTGCCCGTGCCACCCGCGAAAATCACCACGCGCCCCTTCTCCAAGTGCCGCAACGCCTTGCGCTGAATGAACGGCTCCGCCACCTGATGCATCTCAATCGCTGTCTGCAAACGCGTCTCCAAACCCAACTGCTCCAGCGCGTTCTGCATGGCCAAACCGTTGATAATCGTCGCCAACATGCCCATGTTGTCGCCGATGGTGCGGTTTACTCCCTTGGTCTCGCCCTTGAGCCCACGGAAAATATTTCCGCCGCCCAGCACAATGCCGATCTGCACGCCCAACTCGTAAATTCTCTCCACACGGCGCGCCATGGCTGCCAGAATATCCGGATCAATACACTCGCCCGAAGCCCGGTTCCGCAATACCTCACCGCTCAGCTTCAGCAAAATCCGCTTATACTTGACACGGTCGCTCCGTTGAATTTCCAAAAGCAATCCCTTTCAATACAGGATCAGAAATGTCACTAGCTTACCTGAAACCCCTCAAAAGGTAAACCGCTTTTTTAACCAATCTGCACGTCCGCCAACGGGCAACTTGTGTCCTCTCGGCGATCTGTGCTTTAATACCCGTCACCGCCCCATGACCCCTGACCTCCGCAACAAACTCGCCACCTTGCCCGAAAAGCCCGGCTGCTACCTCCTGCGCGACCGTAAGGGCACCATCATCTATGTCGGCAAAGCCGTCTCGCTGCGCCGCCGCGTACAGAGCTATTTCCGTCCCGCCACCCTGCGCGACGCCCCCCCGAAACTGCGCAGCCTGATCAACTGCGTCGCCGACCTCGAAGTCATCACCGCCCGCAACGAAACGGAAGCCCTTCTCACCGAGAGCACCCTCATCAAGCAGTACCGCCCGCGCTTCAACATCGTCCTGCGCGACGACAAGCGCTACCTCTCCCTGCGCGCCGACCCGCGCGACCCCGTCCCGCGCCTCACCACCTGCCGCATCGTGCGCAATGACAACGCCCTCTACTTCGGCCCCTTCCCCTCCGCCGCCGTGGTACGCACCGTCCTGGACTTCACCGAGAAACGCTATGGCCTGCGCAAGTGTACGCCCATCCGCCCCGACGCCGAAACCTACCAACACTGCATCAACGACATCATCCGCTTCTGTTCCGCCCCCTGCGTGGGCCGCGTCACACCCGACGCGTACCGCCTGCGTTTCGACGAGGCCTGCGCCTTCCTGCGGAGCGAACGACCCGGCGTCATCGAAGAGGTTAAAGCCCAGATGCGGAGCGCCGCCGAGGCCCGCGACTTCGAGAAGGCCGCCGCCCTGCGCGACACCTGGTTCGCCCTGCGCGAGATGGTCAAGCAGCGCGCACGCGTGGTCGCCACGCCCGCGATGCACGCCGCCGACGCCCGCGCCGGCATCCGCGAACTCCAACGCCTCATCGGCTTGCCCGCCGTGCCCGCGCTCATCGAGGGCTTCGACATCTCCAACCTCTTCGGCACCTATTCGGTCGCCAGCCTCGTCGCCGCCGTGGACGGCCTCCCCGACCGCCGCCTCTACCGCCGCTTCCGCATCCGCACCGTCGAAGGCGCAGACGACCCGCGCTCCATGGCCGAGGTCATCCGCCGCCGCTACGCCCGCCAGCGCGACGAGCGCAAGCCCCTCCCCGGGCTGATCCTCATCGACGGCGGCGTCACGCAGCTCCGCGCCGTGCGCGAAGCCCTCGCGGCCCTCGGCCTCGGCCAGGTGCCCGCCGTCGGCCTCGCCAAGGAGATGGAGGCGATCGTGCTGGACGACGGCCGCCCGCCCCTGCTGCTGCCGCGCGAATCGGACGCCCTGCGCGTGCTGACCCGCCTGCGCGACGAGGCCCACCGCTTCGCGGTCGACTACCACCGCCGCCTGCGCAACCGCCTCATCCGCGAGTCCGCCCTCGACGAGGTCCCCGGCATCGGCCCCGCCAAAAAGGCCGCGCTTCTCACACGTTTCGGCTCGGTCTACCGCCTCGCCCGCGCCTCGCCCGACGACATCGGTGCCGTGCCCGGCATCGGCCGCACCCTCGCCGAAGCCGTCCTCCGCGCCGTCACCCCTCACACTTGAGCGTTCAGCGTTCAGCGTTGGACGTTTCTCCCGCAAGCCGCTTGCTATCATGTGTCTCATTCCGGTTCATGACGAATTCTCAGGCCTTTGGACCAAAGAAGAAACCGCCGCGTTCAAAACGAGCGTCAAACGTGAGGTCGATCCGGAGGACTGGAAATGAAGCGCGTCATGCTCGACACGAACGCCTACGCGGCGCTGCTTTCGGGACCTAAAGTCCCCGGTTTCATGGTAGCCATGTCTCACCTTGAAAGGGGTACTTTATGAGCTATATCCAGCTTCAAAATGGCGGCGGAGCCAACAGAAAGGGTGTTAAGTATGTGCATCTGGCCTGGAACGAATGGGATCCTGACAAAAAGCGGTCGGTGCAGCACCGGTTTTACGTGGGGCGCCTCACGGAGGACGGGGACGTGGTCGTCAACAAGCGGTTCTCCGGTAATGACGATGTGCGGATGCCGATGCGTGAGATTAATGCGCATGCTGCCGACCGCGCCACGTTTGAGGCGTGGCTGCGCGATGTCTCGGGCGGAACCGCCGCGCCCGGCGGCGTGGCTCGGGTGGACATCGTGGGCGATGCGTGGCTGGCCCGTCATCTTGCGGAGCAGTCGGGCCTGACGGAGCACCTGACCGG
>CAZXVN010000491.1:0-5115 GCA_964643945.1 uncultured Lentisphaeraceae bacterium
TGTGCCTTTTGTCAACAGGCTGGAAATGCTGACCTCTGCTGCCAGCCACACAGCCTGCATTTTATGCCAGTTTCCGCATGGGCTGGGGGGACTGGCGTGGCAGGGGACTTGGCGCTGGTCGGGGCATGTGGGGCAGATCCCGGCGGGTTGACCCGTGCGGGCGCGGCGTACCTGTTCGAGCGCAACGCCGGCGGCACCAACGCCTGGGGACAGGTCGCCAAGCTTACCGCCGCAGACAAGGCGGCGAGCGACTACTTTGGCTGCTCGGTGAGCGTGGCAGGTGATGTGGCCCTGATCGGGGCATTTGAGGCGTCTCCCGGCGGGGTGATCCGTGCGGGCGCGGCGTACCTGTTCGAGCGCAATGCGGGCGGGACCAACGCCTGGGGGCAGGTCGCCAAGCTTACCGCTTCGGACAAGGCGGCGGAAGATTCCTTCGGCCGGTCGGTGAGCGTGGCGGGCGACGTAGCCTTGGTGGGAGCGGATTACGCAAGTCCCGGCGGGGTGGACTATGCGGGCGCGGCGTATGTGTTCGAGGGCTCTCTGTATGGCCCACCGGCCATCACCAATGTGTTCAGGACAGCCAACGCCTGTAGCCTGTGCTTCGACTGTCAGCCGGCCTGGCGCTACGACGTGCAATGGCGCACGAACCTGCTCAGCGGGCAGTGGGGCAACGCCGCCGGGTTGACTAACCTGCCGGGGCACGTCAGCGGCTCACTCACGGTCGCGCATACGAATGCGT
The DNA here is from genome assembly GCA_964643945.1 of uncultured Lentisphaeraceae bacterium. GTDB lineage: Bacteria > Verrucomicrobiota > Kiritimatiellia > RFP12 > UBA1067 > JAHFSX01. Next base: position 740 of record CAZXVN010000491.1, read on the forward strand.
CGCCGTGCATGTTCTACCGCCTGCTGCGGCATGAGCGTTAGTCGGCTGCAGCCCAAGGCCGATTAGGGTCTGGGCATGTGAGGCTGCTGGAGATAACAAGACTGGTCCGCGCGTGATGGTTAGGCAGGACGTAGGCAAAAAATCTTTTGCACGAAAACAGGCGGAGGTGAAAGACCCCGCCTGATCTGTTCACGTCACGCAGCGGCCGAGTATTTCGGCAACGGTTTTTGTGTCAAGATATAAAGCCAACTCTGCGCCGCATTCGCGCAGTTCGGGGATAGAGAAGTAACCGAGTTCCGGGCCGTGGCCGAGGTTGGCGATGCCGAAGGCCTGGGTCTGACCGTCGCCGTCGGGGTCGCGGGTCGCTTCGGCATGCGGGCGATGTCGACGGGCTTTTTGCCGCCGGCCGCGGGCGGTGGGTACGCCTCAAATTTTATCTTTTATTTGTCATGCGGAAAATCCGCTTGCTCACAATCCGCAACCGTCCTGCACTTGCCGTATATTGGTTAGAACACTTTTCGGTAGGCGAGGTAAGCGTGCAGAGTGAGGATGTTTGGACGGGGTACGATTGTGAGATTGGAGCCGGTAGAAAAAAACCTAATGTCCTTATGTCCCGATGCGCACCCCGGGAACTCTCCCGGGCATTGAGTCGGCCGCCGCGTCCAAGGCGATCCAGCGCATGAGAAAGCGCCTGCCCGATGACCGGAAACTGAAGTCGATCCTTCGGAAAGTTGCGGCTGAATCAGGCGTGAGGGTAAAATGAAATGTCTCGATGTCCCGATACGACCCCTCGACCCTTCAGTGAGTGTTGCCGCGCGTAAGAGCGCGGTAGCGTGTTGGCCTTTGGCTGGGGAATGAGACGGCACGGCCGTGCGCGATCCGCAAGACGTACGCCAGGCGGGCGAAGCACGATCAGCGGGCGGATAAGGGCCTTCGCACCATGCGGCGGCCACGGAAGTCAGTATACGCCTCGATAAAGGAAAAAACCGCTTCGCGTCAGAGTCTCACTCCGCGATAGCGGTTCCGTTCAACTACTCTTATGCCGAACTCACCATAAGAGTAGCAGGGAGAAGAAAGCTTCCTGCGAGTTGTTGCCGGTCGCGGCGAACATGATCGGGCGCAGGAAGGCGGCGGCGTCTTCCGGTGTGCGGATGGCTGGGTTTTTGACGGCGATGTATGCCGCGCAGGATTCCATGGCGGCGGCGTAGTCCATGGCGAGCGTGAACGCTTCGGGGTTTTTCATTGGGAGCTTTCGGGATTGGTCTCTCACAGGGGAGAGGCTGTGTGTGAGGGGGAACGGTGTCTGTGGCTGCGGCACCCGCCGGAGCCCCGGGTTCCAAAGCCCTCGCAAGGCATGGGGTTTGGAAGCACGGGGTATCGCGCGTTACGGGGTGCGGCGGAAGATATTGGTGGCGATATTTTTAGAAACCTGTTGACGGCGGGCCGGTTAAAGCGTTCACTATGAACACATGTTTATGCTTTTGTGAAAGGCGGCGGGTATGAAACGGATGATGCGTTGTTGTGGGTGGTTGGTGCTGACGTTGGTTTGCGCGGCGGGCTGTGCGGCCGGGGCGGCGGAGCCGCTGGTCCCAAGGTTTCATTGTGACTGCGTCACAGGTTCCAAGGTTTGAAGGATCAGCGACTTGTTGCGTGGGGTCCCGGCGGTTTGTTTCACGGCTGTTCTTCCTGAAGTGTTTTGACCACGTCAGCCAGCGTGAAGGAGAGGATGCCTTCTTCGATGGTGTCTGCCGCGAGCCCGGCATGTTGGCAGAACAGAAACATCTTATTGATTCACGCCTGATTCGCAGGCTGGAGGTCAATCATGAAACGATTCTTGTGTCAGGTTCTTGTCCTGTGGGCGGTGCTGGGTAGCGGGTTCGCGGATACGTTCTCGGGCACCCATGCCCCAGGCGGCTCTGCGACCTTTACGTTCACCATCGGCCCGGGCGTGACCAACTTCACGCTCTCGGTTTCGAACTCGGTGACAGCGTTCTCGCACCTGCTGTTGAAATACGGCGGGACGCCAACCGAAACCGATTTCGATTACATCGCCCGTTTCGATGGACGGGACAACGCGATCAATCTGGAGTTGCCCGAGTGTGTCGCGACGAACTATGGCCTCATGGTCCGTACGCCCACGAACTCCCTCACCGATGATTTTACAGTTGCGTTGTCTACGAATGTGGCTGGTTTGCGCAACGAGGCGGTGCCCGTCATGAAGCCCCAGGCATTCGTGGCGGAGGGCTCTCTTGTCAACGGACAGTGGCACTACTTCCGGGTGGAAATCCCCTCGAATTCGCCCGGCTGGCGGCTGGTGCTCAATTCTGTGGGTTCCGGTGTTCCGGCTCTGTATCTCAGGAAAGATGATCTGCCGACGACGGGGTCCTATTTTAGACAAGTCGCGGGGCAGACCAACGGCACCCTGGTCCTGACCGGGACAGAAGTCACCAACTGCACATGGTTTGTGGGCGTTTACCAGCCCGTCGGCACCGCCAACTACACGCTATTCTCCGAAGTGGGTTATCTGACCACGCTGAACTGGGATCCAGGTACCACGCATCTCGGCACGGAGGTTTTCACCAACGCCAGTCTCTCAGGCGGTGACTATTACCTCAAGATCATTGCCCAGAACACCGACATCGGTGTCTGGCGGACGGCCCTGAACGTGACGAGCGGCGAGGCTGACATCTACATGCAGAACGGGTGGCAGCCCGGCACGGGTTCCGCTTGGAAATCCAACCGCGTCGGCTCGGATGGTTTCGTGCTCCATTCTTCGCAGTACACCGTCGGGCAGGACTGGTATATGCTGGTTCACGCCTCACCCGGTGCGCAATGGAACCTCGTCTCGGGGCGGGCCTATGTGACGGATCTGGGTTCATTGGCCACGAACGCCGCCAGTAGCAGCGGCCCAGTTTCCGTTGGCGCGGAAGGCATGCGTTTCTTCAAGACTACCGTGCCGGCTGAGACGCTGGGCTGGCGGCTGGGGCTGAACGGCTTGGCCAATACACTCTATGTGAAGAAGTCCTTTGCGCCGCTTCCCGCATCTTATGACTTGGCCCAAGGGGGACAGATGCTGGTGGTGCCGGACTATCTCGGAGGCGGATCATTCAACGGCTCATACTTCGTCGGCATCCCCGGGAACCCGGGCGACGTCATCGATCTGGACTCGCGTCAGCATGCGGTCTCCGAGCTTGCCTTCTCCGGGTCCACCAATCTCACCGTCACTGGGTATGGTTACACGACCTATCGGGTTCAGGTGCCGGTGGAGCAGATCGCCTGGCAGGTGAAGCTCGCGCCCGCTTCCGGCAACCCCAATCTGGCGGTCCGCCGCGAGAAAGTGCCCAACGAATGGAACAACGACGCCTTTTCCGAGGTGGCCGGACTGGCGAACGACAGCATGACGCTGGTTCCGCCGACCTTGAGCGACGGCACGTTCTATATCACCGTCTACGGCAGCGGCGCGCATGCGTTCACGCTGACCAGCGGCAATCCGGTCATCACGGACATTGCCTTCACCAGCAGCACGGTTAACGACGACCCCACCCGCGCGGGCTGGCGCTATTACCGCGTCGCCGACATCCCGTCCCAGCTCGGCCAGCTCGGCTGGGACCTGTTCCTGCAGAATCATGTTTCCGGCACCGAGATCGCCCTGCGCCGCAACGCCGTGCCGGGGCGCTGGAATTACCGGCAGAACAATTCAACCTACGTGAGTGTGAATATCGGCCACGTGGATTACTCCGGCATCGGGTTCCTCCAGCGGCCCGGACATCAGGCGGATATCTGGTACGTAGGCGTTTATATGGCCACCAACGCGTTGGGCAGTTTCACGCTCACGACCGCGCCGCTCACCGCCGTGCCCGCCACATTTGACGGATTCTCAACCAACATCGTCAACCAGCCAGTCGGTAAGTGGCAGTTTTTCCGCATCGACGTGCCGGCGGACGCGCTTGGCTGGGACCTGCGGCTGACGGACGTGACATCCGGTGATCCACATCTGGTGGTGCGGCGGGATCAGTTGCCGTCTGATTTGCAGATGCGCACAGCGTCCGGAGGCCAGTGGTACGACTCCTATACCAGCATCAACTGGCCGAGCGGATGGCAGTGGGCGGCGGGTCGGGACTGGACGGGGCGTTATTATGATCCAACGGGTGTAACGAACCAAGATGGACGGATTGTTGCCATGGGAATGGGCAACCCGCTGGAGCCGGGGTCGTACTACGTGGGGGTGCTGAACGAATCGAGTTCGGGGACAGGGGCGAACCCGATGAGTTACACGCTCTTGAGCCGGGGGATCGGAGACGGCTTGGCGATCCAGGTGGGGGATGTGCCGCTTGGGGGCGGGAGTGCTGCAGCCAACAACATTGCGCCGCGAGAGG
>CAZXVN010000492.1:0-7202 GCA_964643945.1 uncultured Lentisphaeraceae bacterium
GGCGCAATCTGGTATCAGGGTGAATCAAACGGCGGTGAGGGCGACAGCTATTTCCAGAAGAAGCGCGCCCTGATCGGCGGCTGGCGCAAGGCCTGGAACCAAGGCGATTTCCCCTTCTATTTTGTTCAGCTTGCCAATTTCCAGAATCCGAACAACGACCCGGCGGGTGGCGACGGCTGGGCCAAGCTCCGCATGGCCCAGAACAAAACGCTCACGATACCGAATACGGGCATGGCCGTGGCCATTGACCTCGCCGACGTCGGCAACCCCGGCGATATCCATCCGAAGAACAAGCTGGATGTCGGCGAGCGCCTGGCGCTCTGGTCGCTGGCCAAGGATTATGGCAAGAAGAATCTCGTGTACAGCGGCCCGCTGTACAAGGAAATGAAGAGTGAAGGCGACAAGATACGCCTCGTTTTCGACAGCGTCGGATCTGGGCTGACGGTTGCGACCAAGAAAGGCTATGACCCGATGGTCAAGGACCCGCAGGGCAAGCTGCAGAAATTCGCCATTGCCGGCGAAGATAAGAAGTGGGTTTGGGCGAACGCGGTCATCGACGGTGCCACGGTTGTCGTCTCCAGCCCCGAAGTGTCCAAGCCGGTGGCGGTCCGCTATGCGTTTTCCATGAACCCTGACGGCTGCAACCTGTACAACAACGAAGGTCTGCCGGCGGCTCCGTTCCGCACCGATGAGTGGTAGACCGTAAAGGCTGGTTGCGACAGCAAAGGCATCGCGATGTCAACTTGTACACCTCCCGGGTTGCCCCCTGCCGCCCAAAACGATCTTTTGGGCAGACTTTCTGTGGCTTTCAAGCTTGGCACGATCGGCACGCTGGTTCTGCTGTTGCTTATCCCTCTGGGTTTGTTGCAGTCGCGGCTCAACGAACGTCTCCGAACCCGCAATCAGGCGATCAGCGAAATCACCCGCACATGGGGCAGCGAACAGTTTGTCGCGGGGCCTTTTTTGCAAGTGCCGTACACGGCTACCGTCATGGTCCGCAAAGACGTGGTGGTGAACGGAGAAGTCGTGAAGACCGAAGTGCCGTCGCGTGTGAAACGCACGGCCTGTTTTCTGCCTTCCGACTATGTCGTCCAGTGTAAGCTCGACCCTTCTGAACGATACCGCGGCATCTACAAGGCGGTGGTCTATCGCGGCGATTTCACGATCCGTGGCGCCTTTGCCAGACCGGACTTTACGGAATGGAAGATCGCCGACACGGACGTCCTGTGGGACGAAGCCGCGTTGATGATCGCGGTGACGGATTTACGCGGCGTGACCAACGCGCTGTCGTTCAATCTGGGCGGCAAGGAGTTGCCGCTGAGGCCCGGCACGCCGTTCGCCGGTTTTCCCAACACGCTCCGCGCGCATGTGCCAGCCGGCGTGTTGCCGGGCGGTTTGTTGAAAGAGGCGGGAAGCGCGCAAGACGTCGCCTTTTCCTTCGCGCTCGGGCTGAACGGCAGCGGCGGGACACGGATCGCGCCGCTGGGTCTCCAGACGCGGGCCTCGTTTTCAGCGCCGTGGCCCGATCCGAATTTTCAAGGGGCGTTTCTGCCGACTGCGCGTCAGATCAGCGCGGCCGGCTTCACCGCGCAGTGGCAGGTGGCCTATTACGGGCGCGGCTATCCGCAGGCGTGGTTGAGCGGCGAGGGGAACGACAGCATCAACTCGATGCTGATCGAGAAGACCGCCTTCGGTGTCGATCTTTACTCGCCGGTTGACAGTTATCGGCTGGTCGAACGTTCGGTGAAATACGGCATCCTGTTTATCGTACTGATCTTCACCGGCTTCTTTCTCTTCGAGACCTTGGGGGGGCTGCGTATCCACGCGATGCAATATACGCTTGTCGGCGCGGCGCTCTGCCTGTTTTATCTGACGCTTCTGGCGCTCTCTGAACTCATGGCGTTCGGAACGGCCTACCTGATCGGCGCAGTGGCCGCAGGCGGTTTGGTCACGTTCTATAGCGCCTCTGTGTTGAAAGGGGCTAAACGTGCGGGGATCATCGCGGTCGAACTGGCTGTGATTTTCACGTTTCTCTATACGACGCTGCAACTGCAGGACTACGCGCTGCTGCTGGGAACCGTGGGCCTGTTTATTTCGCTCGGCGTGGTGATGTACGCCACGCGCAATGTGGACTGGTACAGTCAAGGCAGCCGCCGGTAGACGCGTGCGAACTTTTTCCCTCGGTGAAGTCCTTTTTATGTGCACGGGCGCGCTCCCACAGCGCCGAACCGGCGCCGCTTCCCGCGATGCTTTTTTGTGCGGTTTGCACACCCATATAAAAGGCGATTGTCCTTGCCTCGTACGAAGGCCTGTGGCAATATTAAAATCAAATTTGGGAGGATTGAATATGCGTGAGGGGACTCGTCAGCGTGGGGGGATCACGGGGCTTCTGGCATGGGTGGTGTTGCTGTTGGCAGCACTGGGCGGCCGTGCGGTGGAAGAGGCTCCCGACACGGCAGCGGGAAAACTGTACAACGGCAATGCCTTGTACAACATGAAGCTGTACTCGGCGGCAACCGCCGAGTATCAAAACTTCCTCGCGGCGAATCCCCAGCATGCGAAAGCGGACGAGGCGCGTTTCGGTCTGGCCCTTTCGCTCTACGGTTTAGGCAAGTTTGCGGAAGCGGAGCCGCTGCTGAAACAGTTGCTGGCGAGCGGCAAGGTGGGTGACCCGCAGCAACTTCTGGTGCTTCTTGGAGACAGCGTGAACAGGCTGCGCGGGCCGACCGAGTCTGAAAAGATCTTTTCAGACCCCGCCGCCCTGCAGGGCACCAACACGTGCTATCGCAACTTGGCGTTGGCGTACCTGACCGAAAGCCTCTTCCGACAACAGAAGTGGGAGGCAACCGCCGCGGCGGCAGATCGCGCGCTCACCTTGCTGTCTAAAGACGACCTGGCTGCGCGGGTCGGGTATCAGGGTGCTTACGCCCGTTACCAGCTCAAGCAGATGGACGCCGCCGCTGCAGGGTTTGGAGCGCTGCTGCCGGCGGTCACCAACACGCCGATCGAGGTGCAGACGACCTTCCTGCTCGGCGAATGTCTGAGGGAGACCGGAAAACCTGCGGAAGCGGAGAAGGCCTACGGTCAAGCCGCCGCGAAGGCGCAGGGCGACTTGCTGGAGGAGTCCCTGTTCCGCCTCGGGGTTGTCCGTTTCTCGCTCGGCCGTTATGACGAGGCCGCAAGCACGCTGACCCGGTGTCTGACGGGCAACCCCTCTAACCGTGTGGCGGAGGCCAGCCTGTATCTGGGCCGGGCCTTGCTGGAGCAGTCGAAGTTCGGCGAGGCGGAAAAGACGCTGCTCAAGGTCAGCCAGTCCAAAGGCGTGTTGTCCGCAGAGGCCACCCTGTGGCTGTCGCGGGCCTACGCCCGGCAGAACCGGACGGACGAAGCGTGCAAGTTGCTTGCGGACAACCTGCCGCGGTTCACGAGCGACCCGCTGCTTGCGGACCTGCTGTTCGAGCAGGCCGGGCTTTACATGGCCGGGCAGAAGTATGCGGAGGCCGCGGACAGTTTCCAACGCATCGAGACCGCGTATCAGGCTTGGCCCAGACTGGCTGAGGTCCTGCGCCTCCACGCGCTGTGTGCCCACCGCACCAAAGAGTACACAGCCAGCGTCGCGCTGTGCGACCGGTTTCTCGCCACGGCCACCAACGTGAGCGCGTCGGCCGACGTGCTGTTCCTCAAGGCCGAGAGCCAGTACCTCGCCAACCCTGCAAAACCGGATGACGCGCTCACGTTCTACAAAGAGTTCCAGGTCCGCTTTCCGAAAGAGCCCAAGAACGGGGATGCGGTCAGCCTGCGCATCGGCCAGATCCTGCACGGCAACGGGGCGTGGAAAGAGGCGCTGGAGCACCTTCTGGCGCTGCGCACGCGGCCTGCGCAAGAAGGCGACGACAAGGTGTTCGGAGAAGTGCCGTTCCTCATCGGCGACTGTTATTTTCGACAGGAGCAGTGGGATCAGGCGGTGGCGCCGCTGGAAGACTACGCGAAGCTTACGAGCAGCACCGCCCCTAAAAAACCGAACGCGGATACGGCGCTGGTGGAACTGGCGCTGGCGCACGTCAAACTGGGGAAACCGGATGCGGCCAAAAGTGATCTGGAGCAACTGATTGAACGTGATCCGCAAAGCCGGCATCTCGCCGTCGCGCTGTCCGAACTGGGCCGCCTCTATTACGAGGGCAAGCGTCCCCGGGAAGCCAGGCTTTGTCTGGAGCGCGTGGCAAAGGAATTTCCGGAAGCCCCGCAGCGGCCGCAGGCCGAGTATTATGTCGGCTGGCTGAATCTGGACGAGAAGGCCGACGGGCTAGCCGAAACGAACTTCCTGCAGGTTGTCAAGCAGGTGCCGGCCGACCCTTTGGCGGCGGACAGCCGGCTACAGCTCGGCCTGCTTTTTTTGCGTGCGCAACGCTTCAAGGAAGCCGGGGAGCAACTGGCCGCGCTTCGGAGCGCCTTTCCGGCCTTCGCCAAGATGGACGAGGTTGTTTACTCGGCCGGCGTGGCCTTGGCGCGGCAGGACCAGAACGATCAGGCGGCCGACCTGTTCAAGACGGTCTTGGACAAGTACCCGAAAGCGGCCATGGCTGACCGCGCCGCCTACGAGCTGGCTTGGTGCCATCGGCGGGCCAACCGGAAAGAGGCGGCGGTGAAAGTATACGACACCCTCCTCCAGCGCTACCCGCAAAGCCCGGTCGTCGAGCGTGCCCGCTTTGAGATGGCTGAGCTGAGTTTCGACGCGAAGGATTTCGACGCGGTGATCGGTCAGCTCAAGCAGACGATCACCGGCGCCACCGACAAGAACTTAAAGGAGCAGGCCATGTACCGTTTAGGTTGGGCGTACCTGAGCAAAAATGATCCCGAAGCCGCCGCTCAGGCATTTGAGGCCATGCTCGCCGAATTTTCCGCGTCGGAGAAGTCCGCGATGGCACACTATCAGGCCGGCGAGATGCGTGTGAAACTCAAGGCGTTCGAGCCCGCGCTCGTCCACTTCACCGCAGCGTTGGCGAACCCGGAAGCCAAGGAGATCCGCGAGTCCGCCCTGATCCGGCAAGGTGAAATGCAGACCCTGACAGGCAAGTTCAGCGACGCGTCCGCAACGTACCTGCTGGTTCAGAGCGAGTTCCCCGCCAGCAAGTGGATCCAGCAAGCCCGCTTCGGTGCGGGCTGGGCCCTGGAGAACCAGCGGCAGTACGAGCGGGCTATGGCCGAGTATCGCAAGGTGATTGCCGAACGCGCGTCCGACGAGCTTTCGGTGCGCTCCCAATTCCAGATCGGCGAGTGTCTGTTCGGGCTGGAGCGTTATGACGAAGCCATGCAGGAGTTGGTCCGCGTGGACGTGAACTACAAGGCGCCGGCCTGGAGCGGCAAGGCGCTGTTCGAGGTGGGACGCGCGCTGGAGGCCAAGGGCGACCAAGCCCGTGCTGCGGAACAGTACCGTGCGGTCATGGATCGTTTTCAGAAAGAGGACGTGGGCGCGGCGGCCCGTACCCGCCTGTTCGAGTTGCAGTCGGCCGCCACCGTGATCGCGCCCAAGACGCATCAGGCGAAGTAATAGGCGCATGGCGGAAAATCGTTGCGGGGGCACATGCAAAGAAAGGCAGTGCAATAGAATGAAGAAAGCAGTGTACGCGGCCACGTTGGCCTGCGCGTTGTTCATGACGGTCGCGGCGATGGGGCAGGCGAAGCAGGATGGGGGACCCGGGCTGAAGCCGCAGGAGCCGCGCGAGACGCTTTTCTCGCTGATCGTAAAAGGCGGCGTGGTGATGTTTCCGCTGGGCTTGTGTTCTGTGGTCGGCTTGGCGATCGCCGTCGAACGCATGATCGGCCTCTCGCACGACCGGATAATTCCGCCGGGGTTTATTGACGGGCTCAAGCAAGCGTTCGGGAGCGGGGACGATGCGGACATCGCCGCGAGCATTCGCTTTTGCGCGGAGTCGGCTTCGCCGGTAGGGCGCATTTTTGAGGCCGGCCTGCTGAGTTTGCCTATGGGCCCCAGCGGCGTGGAGAAAACCATCGAGGATGCAGGCAGCCGGGAGGTGAACAAGCTCAAGCGCAGCCTTCGCGGACTCGCGATCATCGGTTCGGTCGCCCCGTTGCTGGGGCTGCTGGGCACTGTGTATGGGCTGATCAGCGTGTTCCAGAGCGCCTCTGCGGGCGGGATGGGCAAGGCGGACGTGCTCGCCAAGGGCATCTACGAAGCCCTGGTGACCACGGCTGCGGGCTTGACGATTGCGATTCCGGTGGTGCTGATCTACCAGTATCTCATTTCCAAGGTCGAAGGCCATGTGGACGAGATGGACGAGATGGGGATGGTCTTTATGGCTTCCTGCGTGAACGCCGGACAGGCGAAGCCGAAAGAGTAGCACGCCCATGAAAATCCGGTCATCGCCAGAACCCGAGGGAGACATCATCAACATGACGCCTGTCATCGACATGATGTTCATCCTGGTCATTTTCTTTGCGTTGAATTCGCAGTACCGGGAGGAGGAGCGGGACATACAGGTGAATCTCCCTGCCAATGCGCAGGGGGCCAGCCTGAGTTCCGCACCGAAGGTTCTCGTTCTGAACGTGCGGAAGGACGGAACCTATGTCATCGGAAACCAGCAGGTCACGCTCGACGAGGTCGGGGAGAAGATCCGCAAATCTCTCAAGGAGGATCCTGATCAAAAGGTGCTGATTCGCGCCGACGACCAGGCCTTGCACGGCTACGTGGCCCAGGCGGTCGCGGCCTGTCGCTTTGTCGGTGTCAAAGAAGCCAACATCGGCTACAAGTTGCCGGACTAGCAACGGCCCCACGAACGGGATGTCCATGACTCCTTCTGCCTCTTCGAAACCAGCCAGAGGTGCCTCGGGCCTGGCGGTCTGGGCCAGGGTGCACCGCGCCCGACTCATCTGGGCCACCTCTGTGGTTGCAGGGGTACTCGCGGGTGCTGGCCTGGTCGCTTACCTGCAGCCGCACACATGGCGCTACTACACCGACGGCACGACGGTACGACGCCTGGCCCACGACACGGCGCCGCGACCGGTCCTGTGGGAGGATGCGCGGGCCGTACCTTGTAACACGAATTGGCCGGCCGACGCTTCCGAACCGTTCGTGCTGGCGGACGGCATCACCCTGCTGTTTAGCAGCGGAGGGGCCTCTGGCAACGCCAACCTGTACAGTAGCCGCTGGAACGGCCAGGAGTGGGCCGTCCCGATACCTCTGC
>CAZXVN010000493.1:0-6813 GCA_964643945.1 uncultured Lentisphaeraceae bacterium
ACGTGTGCTCTTCCGATCTCAACAGCGCAGGTGAGGAAGCGTCCGGCCTTGAATACCCGTCCGCCGCGGAAAGCCACCCTTCAGAACCATCAAACCGCTCGCCGCAGGAGCCGTGCCAGTACTTGCTGCTGCGGATCAACACCATCTTCAAGTCCGGGGCAAGGCGGACTGCCAGGTCGGGGCTGGCCGGGTCACATTCAATATCCACGAACCGTGTCTTCGTCATGTCGACGCCGGCAAGCCCCTGGGCAATCGTGTGCGCGCCCCACATCGCAACATCCGTGGCAAGATCATAAAAGTTGTACCAGCCGGACGCCAGGTACCCGCGATTGTACGGCCTCCAGGGACACGGCCCCAGCCACAAGTCCCAGTCCAGTTCATCCTTTGAAGGTTCAGCCTCAGCCGGGAGCCATTCGTGACGAAAGCCTCCTTTCCAGCTGATATCGGCGTAAATGGTGTGAAGTTTGCCGAGCCGGCCTGTCCGCGCCATTTCAAAACCGTAAACGTGGTTCGCCTCGCTGAGCCGCTGCGTCCCGGTCTGGTAAACGCGGCCGTACGTCCGGGCGGCCTCCACGACCGCCTGCCCTTCGGCCATGGTGAAGCATGACGGCTTTTCGCAGTAAACGTCTTTTCCGGCTTGCATGGCATGAATGGATATCGGCCCGTGCCAGCGGTCTCCGGTGGCGATCAGCACCGCGTCAACATCCTTCCGTTCGGCAAGCAGTTCACGGAAATCCCTGTAAGCCGCGCAATCCTTGTTTCCGCTCCTGCCGTCCACTTTGTTTTTTGCGTTCTCGCGCTGGGCCTTGAGGACATCGCACACCGCCACAAACTGGACATCCGGCTGCCCCAGCAGCGTGTCAAGGTCGCCATTGCCGCGCCCGCCGATGCCGATTGCCCCCATCACAATCCGTTCGCTCGGCGCAACTGCGCCGTCGCGGCCCAGCGCCGAGGCTGGAATGTAGTACGGAATGGCCAGCGCCCCGCCAGCCGCAAACGTCCGCTTGAGAAACTGCCGCCGGCCAAGCGATTCGCTGGATTTCTTTGCCTTCATGATTGAGCTGCTCATGTTTTCCTCTTTTTCAAATTTCGAGTTTCACGTTTCGTTCTTCTACTTCTCGCTTTCAAACTGCTTTAACATCGCACGCGCCTGCTCCTGCGGGCCGGACTTCCAGTCTGCCACCACCTTCTGCAAGGCCTCGGAGGTCTCCTTCACATTCTTGCCCTTTTCGTATTGTGTCGCGATCCCGAGATAGCCGCGAAGGCTGAGCAGCTTTTCTTTGTCGTCGGCGGCCTCTTTTATCAGGCCCAGCAGTACGGGTGCGGCATCAGCCGTCTTGCATGCAGAAAGAACGCGTATCGCTGTCAAACGCATCTCCGGGTCGGCATCGCCTGCGACGGAACGCACGGCGGCAAGCGCGGCCGGCCCGCCGACGACTCCCAGCAGACGGACGAGCGGCTGCTTCGATGCCGGCGTGGCCTTCGCAAGTGCGTCAACCAGCTTTGCTGAACAGGGATCCTTGTCGGCCGTCATGGAACAAACCGTTCCGAGGATCCTTTCAAGCGACTCTGCCTCACCTGCCTCCTGCGTCTTGACAAGCGTATCCAGGAGCGCAGGAAACTGCTCGGCTCCGGCGAGTTCACCACAGCTCCTTATCGATGCCCCGCGAACAGCCTTGTTTTGATCTGACAGGCCCTTGACAAGGACCGGCAGAGCCTTGACGATCTTTCGCTGTCCCGCCAGGTCGAGCATCTTCAACCTGAGAGACTCGTCCTGACACTCCAGCATTTTAAAAATCGCCTCGTCAACTCCGGTTCCCGGCATACCCGCGAGACCTGAGACAACACCACGGACAATCTCACCATCCGGATCCTTGAGCAGCTCAATCAACGCAGGCACGGATGATGCCTTGCCGATCTCGGCCACGGCGGCGATCGCCGCAAGCCGCAAAGGCTTCTCGCCGCTCTTGGCCCTGTCGAGCAGCGCAGGCAGCGCGGCTTCATCCCCTCGCCTGCCCAGCACCGGGATCAATGCCGCAGCCCTGTCCGGCGGAATCTTGCCCAGCACGTCCACCAGCACCGGGACAACTTTCTTGTCTGAGATCTCCATTGCAACACCAAGCCCGCCCATGAAGCCAGGCAGGTTATCGCTGGTTAACTGTTCAGCAAGAATTTTCAGCCCGTCTTTCCCGCCGCAGAGAATCACGCCGCGTGTTGCGGCAAGACGGATGGGTTGCGGAGTTTCCATCTTTCTGACGGCCGCATAAAACCGCAGGGCGTCATTTTTCTGACCCGTGTCCGCCAGCCGCGCCGCGCACTTCAGCAATGCATCGCCCACTGCGGGCAGTGCGTCACCCTTTACTTCCTCCAGCGCCCGGCTGAGCGCCTTGCCAGCCGGAAGCGTGGCCATCTTGCCGAGCGCATTTGCCGCGGCACGCACCACCTGCTGGTCCTGGTGGCGCAGCAGCTTGCTGAGCGGCTCCACGGCGGCTTGATCTCGGCGCGCCCCAATGGAACCGATGACGCCCAGCAGCAGGTTTCCGTTGAGCTTCTCCAACGCTTCACGCAGAACCTTGTCCACCGACGGGTCTGCAATCGGTTCAAGCGCATACCTGGCCATGTGGGCCAGCTTCTCGTCGCCCAGCATCGCGGCCAGCACCGGCACCGCATCCTTGTTGCCCACCAGAGCCAGCTCCCTGCATGCCGCGGCCTTCTGCTCATGCGAGGCATCAGCCTTCTGCAGCGTTGCCAGCAGACCGGCCTGCGCCGGATTAGTTGTATCCGCCGCCCTCAGCAGCGACATACCGCACACCAACGTCATCAACGCGATGGCAGTTGCACGTCCTGACTTTCTCATCTAGCACGCCTCCTGTTCATAGATCTTTCAAAATTGTATTCTGTTACCTGTGGTGTCATCCATGAGGATGCCTTCCTGTGTTTCTTTCCGTTCACTTTTCAATCCAACTCGGATAGGGATTGATGTTCGAGGTTGCCATCCCGAACGTCTGGACCGGACGGAAATCCGGCATGCCCTTGAACTTCAGGTTGCGGCGGCCCCACCAGCTCCCGTAGTACTGGCCGTTGGTGTCGACCCAGTTCGTCACCTTCAGCAGCTCTTCCGGCGTGAGTTTAATGTCCTTATGCGTTTCCGCAAGCTTGGCGGCGCGCTCGGCCTGCTTGGGATCGGCCAGCCTGACCTTGCCCTTGCCGAGCATCGCCACCAGCACGCTCGTAAGCGAGCCGAGCGAACGCGCGGGCAGATACTCGACGTTGCCGGTCTTGGGATGGTTCTCCCCGATGATCAGGCCGAGCACGCCGCGATCAAAAAACCCCTTTCGACGTTCCGGTATCAGGTTCTCGTAGGACACGTTGAACAGCTCGGTCATCTCGCCGCTCAGGTTGAGCTTGCCCTTGGGTTCTGTGCCGCTGTGACACTTCAGGCAGTTTCTGTCCCAGACCGGCTGGACATCCTGGGCGTAATCCAGCGGGCGGTGCCCGTCCTTCTCGCCCGGCTGCGGGCCAGGCGCCGACGGCGCGCGCTTCAGCGCCAGCGGCGTGCCGCTGCGGCTGCCGGCCTTCACCGCCGACTGGGGCGTCTCGTGGCAGCCGATGCAGGCGCGGGTCTCGCCCGGCATGTAATTCACGAACGTGCGCTCGGTCTGCACCGCCATGTAGTTCGCGTCCAGCACCTGGAAAAAGATGCTCGCGTCCGCAGGGACAAGGAAATTGGCCGAGCCGTCTTCCTCCACCGGCACGACGCCGTGCTGGACCTTGAGCGCCAGGTGCGTGTCCTTCGTGATCACGGCATGCTGCTGGTCATACAGGTCGCCGTCGTAATAGCGGCGGGCGGTCCAGGGGCGCGGCCGCTGCTCCAGCACGCGGATGTATTTGACCGTGCCGCGCGGGACGTCCTCGAGCCCGTGGTAGACATCGGTGACCACGCACCGGGCCAGCTTGCCCTGCGCCAGCTTCTTGTCGGTGGAGGATGAGAGGACCGGCGGCACCTTGCGCGCCTTCAGCGGATAGGCCTCCCAGCAGGAAATGGCCGGATCCCTGTAGACCAGCTGGAGGCTGCCCTTCTCGTCGAGCAGGTAAAGGCCATAAGCCTTCGGATCGTTGAGCACCGCGCCGGCCGGCTTGTGCGAGACCAGGAACTGCTCCTTCGACAGCGGATAGGGATCGCGGAAGAGCGGCCCGCGGCCCCAGCCGTCCCCATACCATTTGCCGTTGTCATCCATGAACTCGAAACCGCCCTCGCCGCGGATGTCCGTGTACGGCGTCATGTAAGTCATCGGTTCGCGCGTCCTGATATCCTTCTTCATGTCGAGGCGGATCACCGTGCCCACGCCCATCTGCGGGAAGTGCGGCACGCCCATCACCACGTAGCCGCTCGACTCGCCCGGAAGGGCGCGGCCCTGCGTCATCGTCGGCGGCAGTGCGATGTCCGCGCCGTAGACTTCGCGCGACCCGCTGCCGTCGGGATACATGGACCAGAGGCACTTGACGCTCACCGCTCCCTTGTCCACATACTCCCAGCGGGAATACAGGATGCGGCCGTCCTCGGCCATGGCCGGGGTCTGTTCGCTCAGGGCGCTGGTCGAGAGCTGCCGCAGGTTCTTGCCGTCGGGGCTCATGCGGAACAGGGTGGTCGTCGTGAAACAGTCGGGGTTGTCGCAGAGTGTGCCATATTGGCAGCGCGTCGAGACAAAACAGATGCCGCCGTCGGGGAGATAACACGGACTCATGTCATCCGTGCCGTGGTGATACCCGTTGGCATACCGGCGCACCAGGTCCGCCTCGTCCGGCGGCGGCAGGAGCACCTGGCGGAACCCCGTGCCGTCCGTGTTCACCTCGTAAATGCGATAGCCAACGTTGTTCTCCGCTTTCCACGCAAAGACAATGCGCTTCGCGTCAAACGAAACATCGAAGCGCTCGAACACACCGTTCTTCAGTTCGGGAAGGAGTTCCTTCACCGAGCCTGCCTTCAGGTCCAGAACACACAGGTTGCCGCCGGGCTGGAAACTTCCCTGGATATACTCGGTGTAATAATGGCCGCCGTTATACGTGTAGCGCTTGAGAAACACGAGCTTATCGACGCCCTGCGCCATAAGCCACCGGGCGGAAACCGACGCCTGCACTTGGTCAAACGCCTCACTCCACTTCGTCAGGGCTTCAACCGGAGCCTTGTCGTTCAGCTCATGGCTCTGGCGGGCCATCTCGTTCAGGCGCTGGCGATACGGTGCCGGATCGAATTTCGTCCCCAGTTTTTTCTGGATGAGTCCCAGGTAATTGGTCGCGAGGCTGACCTGCACAGAGGCCTTCTGCACCTGACGCTTCTGTCCTTCCAGCCACATGCCGGCCCGCTCGTGCAGCTCCGCCATGTCCCTGATCCGGTGAAAGCTTTCCGCGCCGGCCGCACGCTTGCGGGCCTCTTCGGCCATCGCGGGACACCGCTTCGCCGTGGCCTCGGCATAGCGCTGGGCCAGCTGGACCGGCCCGTCCGTCGGCTCGTAAAGGCCGTCCTCCTTCGCCCATTTGCACTCCTCCGGCGACCCGTCAGCCCTGAACGAGCAGGGCTTCCAGCGGACACCGCTCAGATCCGGCGCCACCTCGAGATAGCTCCACCCGTTGAACTCGGCGGCGCGGCCGACCTTGCCCTCGACAAATTTAAGCCGGGTGCCGCAGCCCAAGCGTGCGGCTTCGTCCGCCTCGCCATCAAGCTTCAGCCGCAGGGCCGGCGCGCCCTTGCGGTCAACCTCGCCGCCCTTCATGGCGGCCTGGATCTCCTCGGCCGACAGCGCCCGGCCGTGCAGGCGCACGTCATCCAGCAGGCCGACGTACGAGAACAGGGTGTACCCCATCTCCTCGTACCCCCTCGCGATCAGGAGCGCCGCGCCGGGCGCGTCAGGCTTCATCTCGCACGTCCCGGTCTGCTTGAGCTCACCGTCGACGTACAGGAACTGCTGCTTGGCGGCCGGATCAGACACAAACGCCACATGGTGCCACTGGTTGTCGCCGAGCCTGGCGCGCGCGTTGAACCCGCCGCTTGCGTTGCCCGAAAAGAACACCTCGTCGCCCCACGTGTGCAGTTCCTTCCAACCCGGCCGGCTCTCGCTGTCGCTCGACGAGGTCGAGAGCAGGACAGAGTGGTGCTCCCCGGATTTGAGCCACGCCGCATACGTGAACGGCGTGTTTCCCACTCCCGATCCAGAACTCGAAGCCGTCGCGGGGGCAGCCAGAACAGGAGCCGCTGCCGCCATCCCCCACACGGCTGCACCCAGACAGCCGGTCCAAAACGCGTGTGTCACTAAACGCATGTGGGGCATGTGTATGTTCCCCGCTGTTAAAAAACGTCCCCTGCTGGCTCTCATTGCTTCTTCTTTCCGGTTTTTTGCGTGATCATCACATGATCGAAATCCGAAGCGTGCAGTCTGGATCCGTCGCGATTGCCCGCCGACACCGCCAAACCGGCAAACAGTTTTGTCGGCATAGTGATCGTCAAATCCGCGCCGGCCTGCGTCCATGTCTCGCCGTCCTCGGACAGATAGCCGGAGAAGGTGTTGCCTCTCCGGACGAGCTTCACCCAATACGGCGCTTTGAGCGTGTTCGCCTTGCTGATGGAACTGGCGCCGCCGGTATCCTTGCGCGAAAACAAACGGGCCCCGCCAGGCAGGCCGCCCAGCAGCATCGACGCATGCTTCGCGTTGTCGCCCAGCGTTTCACGCAACATGATCCCGGCCTTGGGCTCGCGCGTGTTGATGACCATGGTCGCGACGCGCGCGACGATCTCCACATCCCCCTCGACCGCCTGAT